>NZ_CAKKTL010000266.1:0-4556 GCF_920664355.1 Protofrankia sp. CiP1_Cm_nod2 | reverse complement strand
CTCCCGGGCCTGGTCGCAGTCGTAGTTCGGGAACACGTTCGGATGGAAGAGCGGTGTCAGCCAGAACACCAGCGGCGGGGTTTCCGGGAACTCCGCGCCGAGCTGTATCAGAACGACATGCCGATCGACGGCGACCGGATCATCACCAGGTGCCGCGCCGGGCCCGAAACTCGGCTGGGCGAACTCCAGCTCGTACTCGGTGGGCAGCAGACCGGAGTTCGCCCGCACCTGGAACCCAGGATGCGCCCGCGCATACGCGACGATCTGGTTGCGGACGCGGTGCAGCGCCTCCTGCCTGTCCTTCGGGTTGAGCGCCCCGGCCCGGGCCTCCACCCCGATCCGCATCCTGGAGTTGTTGCGGATACCCGCGACGTGCAGCGTGTCGTCGGTGTTGAGCCGGCGTCCCGACCCGTCGTCCTGCACCTCGTCGACGACGATGGAGCGGGTCGCATCGGTGAAGCCGGGCGGATACTCCTCCATCACCGAAGCGGCCACGTTTTCGACGGTCTGCTGGGCAGGGGCGTCGTTCAACCGGAACTGCCGGCCGTCCGGCCCTCCCACGTACAGCGTCTGGAGCACGTAGTCGGGTTCACCCGGCGGGACGAGCGTCCACCCCAGGTCCGTTCCGTCGAGCCGTTCCCGCACCGCCGCGGTGTCAGTACTGCTGACCCGGTAGGAGACGGCGTGCGACGTGGACCAGAACTCATGCGGTTCCAGGCCGAGACGTGCCAGGGTTTCCTGAGCGTGGCGGCGCTCGGGTTCCGAACTCGCCCGCACAATCACATGACAGCTCTGCGCCGGCCCCTCCTCCGCCGCCGGTTCCTCTTCAACCCCCGCAGGGCGTCCAGCCTCGCCTTCCGCAGGCGTTTCACGAACGGGGTTCGGACCGACCGGCATTCCGACCCGGTCCGCGGCAACCGCATCCGGTGCTGCCTCGGCGAGGTGCCGGGCGGCGAGGCGCTGAAATACCTCATTACCCGGATATCGCCGACTACTGCTGTACAGCAACGTCCGGAAGGGAGCGACGATGATTCCGTTGTCGAACTCGATGAACACCTGGGTCCACCACTGCTCCGGGTTGGAGCCTTGGATGACCGGGCTGTATGCCAGCGGGTAGCCGATCTGGGTGAACACCGTCGAGACGGCGCCGTCGGTGCGGTAGGCCCGGGCGAGCGCGTTCAGGAAGTCGATCCGGTCGTCCCGGCTCAGGCGAATGTCGGGACCGTCGTCCGCCGCCGCGCCGACATCACCGTCCGCAACCGGTGCCACCGGATCCCTCCCCCGCCTCCGCAGCGCCGGCATCACCACGGGTTGCCCCGGTTGTGCCGTAACGTAAGCGTAGTCCCCACCACAGCGATGTCAGTGTCCGGTACAGGAGCACATCACCCGGACGCCGGCCACCGAGTCAGCCGGCGTCCGGCGGCAACCGGACACGACAGGTCTGCCGCGCCCGGCAGGCAGGCTCCCGTACAGGGTTCCTTACGTTGAGAAGGAGCAGGATCGGTGGTCATCATCGCCGGTGCCGGTGCCGACGGAGTCCGTACAGCCGTTCCAGCGGTGCTCCGCGGCCCGGTCGGCCGGTGAGATGTATGGGTTCGGCTGGGAGTGGATGATAGGCGGCAGAGCGCCGTATCCGGGGGAGGCAAGTCGTGCCCAACGACGCTGATCGTTTCGAGGTGCCGCTGTACAGCGTCGCCGAGGCCAGCCGCTACCTACGTGTGCCGACCTCGACCTTCACGACCTGGGCGTACGGATATGTACGGCAGCGGCCCGGACGCCCCCCGGTGCGTGGTGAGCCGATCGTCACCGCGCGTCCCGCGACGGAGCGCGGCGACGCCGTGGTGCCGTTCATCAGCCTTGCCGAGGGGCTGGTGCTCGCGGCGATCCGGCGTGCCGGTGTACCACTTCAACGCATCCGGCCCGCTCTCACCCGCCTGTCCGAGGAACTCGGGATCGCGCACGTCCTGGCGTCCAAGGCCCTCTACACGGACGGCGCCGAGGTGCTCTACGACTTCGCCGAGAGCCAGGGCGACACACCCGAGGCGCGGGGTGCACGAGAGCTGGTCGCCGTGCGTAAGGGCCAGCGGGTGTTCGGTGATGTCGTAGACGCCTATCTGCAGCGCGTCGACTTCGCACCGGACGGCTATGCCCAGCTCATCCGTCTGCCCGAATACCGGCACGCCGACGTCGTGGTCGATCCTCGCCGCGGGTTCGGCCAGCCGATCTTCTCCCATGGCGGGGCCCGGCTCGAAGACGTTCTGGGCCGTTTCCACGCCGGCGAGCAGCTCGCGGAGGTCGCCGAAGAGTTCGGTGTCCCCCCTGACGAGCTGGAAGACGCCGTACGCATCGCCAGCAAACCCGCCGCATAGTGTTGGCGGCACGTCCCGAGGGGCTCCCCCACATCTTCGTCGACCGCAGCCTCGGTCGCATGGCCGTCCCTCGACTGCTGCGGCAGGCCGGCATCGATCTGACGACACTCGCCGATCACTACGGCATCCCGCACGACGAGAAGGTCGAGGACGTAACCTGGCTCGCCGACACCGCCCGACTGGGCTGGGCAGCGTTCATGAAAGACGAGAGAATCAGACGCAGGCCAGCGGAGAGGGCAGCCGTCATAAAACATGCCGCTCGCTGCTTCTACATAAACCGACAGAACCTGCCCGGCCCGGAGATGGTCCAACGATTTATTGACAATCTCGACACGATCATTACCGCCTGCGCCGAGGCGGACCCGTTCATCTACGCTGTTCATTCAAATCAGATCAAAAAAATGGATCTCGATCCGTGACGTTCAGCTCGTCGCCCGCAGCGCCCTGAGCAGCTTTGCGTAGCCGTCCGCTTCGAACAGGTTCACCCAGTGCCATTTCCGCAGGCGATCCGGTATCTCGCAGGGCTCCAGCCGCACCGGAATCAGGTAGATCGCCCCTTCGGGCTGCTCGTCGGCGACGTCCAGCGCGTACTTGATCTCCTTCTGGACGTACCCTCTCTTGTCCGTGGATGCCGACGACAGACAGACGAGAACGCTGCGACTGGCACGAATCGCTCGACGAATCTCCAGATCCCATTCCTGACCAGGCAGAAGATCCTCGGCGTCGAGCCAGGCGTCGAGCCCGTCATCGTGCAGCCGCTTGTAGAGATCGCGGACCCGGGGTTTGTCCTGGGAGGCGTGACAAAGAAAGATTTTTGACGGCCCGGACGTCGTCGTGATCCGCGCGCCCCGGGCGATCCCGTCGGCGAGCTGACGCGGTGATTCGGCGTGCGACCCCGAGGAGGTCCCCGAGGGCGGGTCCCGCGCGTCCCAGGTGGCTTTGGCTGCGAGATAACTGGCGACAAGACGCCTGAAAACATCATTACCCGGATAGCGCCGGATGGCCACGCGCAGCAGCCGCCGATAAGGCGCCTCGATGATCCCGGCGTCGAATTCGGAGAAGATCTGGCCCCACCACTGTTCCGAGTTGCTGCCTTCCCGAGCGGGGATGCGTACCCGCGGAAATCCGATCTCGTCGAGGACGATCGCCGCAGCGCCCCCCGGCGGGAAAACCGTGGCAATCACGGTCAGGAACTCGTCCCGATCGCTCCGGCTCAGACTGATGTCGGGGCCGTCGTCCGGCAGCCCGCCAGCGTCGCCATCCGCAACCGGTGTCACCGGCAGCCCCTCCCCCGTCTCCGTAGCGCCGGCGTCACCACGTATTGCCCCGGTTGCGCCGTAACGTAAGCGTAGCTCCCATCACAGCGATGACAGCCTCCTGGTGGACACGGCATCATCACCCGCCGCCAAATTTGCGATTTTCGCAAGTGCCGACGTATCTTGACCATGTGGATGCTGAGATCCTCGCCGACCGCATACGCCAGGCGATCCGGGATGCCGGTCTGACCCAGCAGGCGCTCGCGAAGGCCGCTGGCATGGATCCGACCGCCCTGTCCAAGGTGCTCAGCGGCAAGCGGCGCCTGAGCAGCCTGGAACTCGCACTCATCGCCGAGGCGACCGGTGTACCGGTCGCCGAACTGCTCGCCAGTGGCGAGCAGGGAAGTACCCGGATCTCGGCACGCGCGCAGCCTGATACGAGCCCCGCCGTAGCACAGGCCCTGAGCCGCGTGGACGATCTCCTCGAGATCGAGGCCCTGCTGCGCGACCTCGGCATGTCCGCGCCACCGAGCCGCTTCCCGCTGGAGATCCACCAGGACGATCCGGTGCTCCAGGCCGACCAGCTCGCCCGTGCGGTGCGCGGGCTCACCGGGGCGGGTGATGCCGACATCGATGACCTGGCCGACTTCTGCGAACGGGAGCTGGGAATAGACGTCGCCGTCGAACCGCTTCCACCGGGGCTGGACGGCCTGAGCATATCCCGCGGGAACTACCGCCTGGCGCTCGTGAGCAGCGCCGTTCCGGCCACTCGCCAACGTTACACACTCGCCCATGAGATCGGGCACATAGCCGCGGGTGACGTACAGGGCGATACGAACGGCATCACGATCGACGAGGGCCTCTACAGCCGACGCAGCCGCGAGGAGACAAGAGCCAACAGTTTCGCCGCGGCTTTTCTCATGCCTGAGGC
>NZ_CAKKTL010000265.1:0-6589 GCF_920664355.1 Protofrankia sp. CiP1_Cm_nod2 | reverse complement strand
ACGGAGCGCTGCGCGCCGGGCTGCGGCCGGGCGCCGTGGCCGCGGGCCTGACGGCGGCTACCGGGCTGGTCGAGGCGGCCCGGGCCCAGGGCGTACCGGGGCAGGCCGGGCCGGAGCGGGGCGTCCAGGCAGAGGTCACACCGGCGGGGGAGCGGGCCGTGCTCCTCGGCGAGGCGGCCGCGCAGGCCGCCGAGGTGTTCGCCCTGTACCTGGGCCTGCACCTGGGCTTCGCCGACGCCACCTTCGTCCGTGGCGTGCCGGGCGGGCCGGGCGTGCCGGGCGGGCCGGACCGCTATCAGGTCGAGGTCCTCGGGCCGACGCCGGACACCGGTGTCGAGTTGGCCCTGGAGGTCACCGGTGTCGACCTCGTCCCGCGGCCGTGGCTGTCCGTCGACGCCGAGTTCCGCGCCAGCGGTGAGGTCGTTGCCCGGGTGCGGGGGGTGACGCTGGGTGTCCAGGAGAAGCCGGGTGTCCCGGTCGGACCGCAGGCCGGTGGCACCGTGGCGCGCTTCCTCGGGCGCCGGAACAGCCTCGGCGAGCCGGTGCTGCTCAACGAGTTCCACATGGCCCACTGCTCCAAGGGGGATCCGGGCATCGCCCTGGGGCCGGAGTTCTCCGGCTACCGCGGCATCCGGGCGACCCGGCTGCCCGACGGCGGCCTGCGCCTGGTCGACCGGATCGTCGCCGTCCAGGGGGAGCGGGGGAAGCGGGAGAGCCTGCGCGGGGGCGCCACCCACCAGACCGAGTACGACTCGCCGGCCGACTCCTGGTACTACCAGGACACGGCCAACGCGTCGATGCCGAACTGCGTCTACATGGAGACCTCGCTGCAGTCGGCGCTCGTCCTCGGCTACTACCTGGGTGCCACCCTCACCGACCTGGGCGGGGAGCACAGCCTGCGCAACCTCGGCGGCAGCGCCACGCTGCTGCGCGAGGTGGACCTGCGGGACAGGACGCTCCGGCAGCACTCGACGCTGCTGTCCACCACCCCCATGCCCGGGTCGGTGCTGCAGGAGTTCTCCTACCGCTTCTCGGTGGACGACGAGCCCGTCTACGAGGGCGAGTCGATGTTCGGCTACTTCAACGAGGCGGCGCTGGCCCGCCAGAGCGGGCTCGACGCCGGCCGGCTCGTGCCGACCTGGCTGGACGAGCAGCGGCCCCGCCCGCCGGTGCGGACCATCGACGTCGCCGCCCGCCGGGCCGATCCGTCGGCGCCGCTGTGCTCGCGGGGCCATCTCGCGCTGCTCGACGACGTCGAGGTCGTCGACGGCGGCGGCCGGTACGGGCAGGGCTACCTGCGGGCGGCCCGCCCCATCGACCCGCACGACTGGTTCTTCGCCCGGCACTTCGTCCTGGACCCGGTCATCCCCGGCTCGCTCGGGGTGGAGGCGGTGATCCAGGCGATCCAGGAGTGGCTCGTCGACGGCGGCCACGCGGCGGGCTTCGCCCGGCCCGGGTTCGTCCTGCCGGTCGGGCTGCCGATGATCTGGAAGTACCGCGGCCAGTTCCTGTCGACGGACAGCGAGAGCACCCTCGAAGTGCACGTCAAGTCCGTCGAGCGGCGGCCCGGCCGGGTGCGGGTGGTGGCGGACGCGAGCGTGTGGAAGCCGACCATGCGCATCTACGAACTGACCGATGTGGCCGTCGAGCTACGCGACGAAGGAGCCCCGCAATGGTGACCGCCCAGGCCGGCCCGGCCGCGCCCAGCCGGCCGGCGGACGCCGGCCACGGCGTCACCGGCCGTGCCGCCGACCGCGAGACCGACCGCGCGCCCGGTCTCGCGCGCGGCGCGGACGAGATCTACGACGTGCTCGCCACCCTGGAGCGGCCGGCCTTCGTCGTCCGGGACGCCCGGGGGATCGCGGCCACCAACGACGAGCGGCTGCTCGGCCCCGGCATACAGGTGCTCGCGGCGGTGCCGCCGGCGCCGCCCGAGCGGCTGGGATCGCCGGACTTCCCCCGCGACCACGGCGTCCGCCACCCGTACATGGCCGGGGCGATGGCCAACGGGATCGCGTCGGCGGAGCTGGTCGTGGCGCTGGCCGGGGCGGGTTTCCTGGCCTCCTTCGGCGCGGCCGGGGTGCTGCCGGCCCGCGTCGACGAGGCGCTGGCGACGATCGGCCGGCGGGTGCCCGCCGGCGCGGGGTTCGCCTGCAACCTCATCCACAGCCCGAACGAGCTGGCCATGGAACGCGACGTGGTCGACCTGTGCCTGCGCCACCAGGTGCGCTGCGTGGAGGCGTCGGCGTTCCTCGACCTGACTCCGCAGGTGGTGCGCTACCGGCTGGCCGGGCTGTCCCGGGCGGCCTCCGGCCGGGTGCGGGCCGGCAACCGGCTGGTCGCCAAGATCTCCCGGGCCGAGGTCGCCGAGCGCTTCCTGCGTCCGGCGCCCGAGCCGGTCGTCCGCGGGCTGCTTCAGGCCGGTCTGGTCACCGCCGAGCAGGCCGAGCTCGCCCGGGGGGTGCCGGTGGCGGACGACGTCACCGTCGAGGCGGACTCCGGCGGCCACACCGACCGCCGGCCACTGACCGTCCTGCTCCCCGAGATCATCGCCCTGCGTGACCGGCTGCGGCGTGAGCTGGCCGGGTCGGGCCAGCCCTGGCAGGTCCGGGTCGGCGCGGCCGGCGGGATCGGGACGCCGGCCGCCGCCGCGGCGGCGTTCGCCCTCGGCGCGGCCTACGTGGTGACCGGGTCGGTCAACCAGGCGTCGGTGGAGGCGTCCCAGTCGCCGGCGACGAAGCGGCTGCTGGCCGGCGCGGGCACGGCCGACTGCGCCATGGCCCCGTCCGCGGACATGTTCGAGATGGGCGTCGAGGTCCAGGTCCTGCGACGCGGGACGATGTTCGCGAGCCGGGCCCGGCGGCTGTACGAGGTCTACCGGGCCCACGACGGCATCGAGGCGATCCCGGCCGCCGAGCGGGACGCCCTGGAAAGCAAGATCTTCCAGCGGCCGTTGGACGACGTCTGGGCGGACACCGTGCGGTTCTTCACCGAACGTGACCCCGACCAGATCGCCCGCGCCGCCGACAGCCCGAAGCGGCGGATGGCGCTGGTCTTCCGCTGGTACCTCGGCCTGTCCTCGGGCTGGAGCATCGCGGGGGAGCCGGGCCGGGCCACGGACTACCAGATCTGGTGCGGGCCGGCGATGGGCGCGTTCAACACCTGGGCCGCCGGCACCTACCTGGCCCCGGTGGAGAACCGGCGGGTGGCCGACATCGCCGCGCAGATCATGCGCGGCGCCGCCTTCACCAGCCGGGTCGGCCACCTGCGGTCCGCGGGGGTGCGCCTGCCCGCGCGCTGCGCCACATACATCCCGTCCCCGCCGCGGACCGACGCGGCAGCGGGACTCTGACCGGTGGGAGCAATCATGACAGTCACCCTGCCCAGGCAGGCGGACGGCACGAGTGACAGGGACGGCAGGGACGGCACGGCGGCCCGGGAGACCTCCTGGCTGGTCTGTGGCGGATGCCGGGCGATCATCTACGCGAAGAGGTTCGTCCGGTCCCTGCGGGTCTGCCCGGAGTGCGGCTGGCATGCCCCGCTGACCGCCGTCGAACGGCTCACGACACTGCTGGATCCCGGGTCCGTGGCGCTGGTGGACACCGTCGTCGCCGACAGTGACCCGCTGGGGTTCGTCGACAGCCGCCCCTACGCCGACCGGCTGCGCGACGCGCGGGCCGCCACCGGCCTGGCCGAGGCGGTCGTCAGCGCCCGCGGCCGCATCGACGGCAACCCGGTGGTCGTGGCGGCCATGGACTTCCGGTTCATGGGGGGCAGCCTCGGCGCCGCGGTCGGCGAGGCCGTCACCCGGACGGCCGAGACCGCGCTGCGGGAACGCACACCGCTGCTGCTGGTGACCGCCTCCGGTGGGGCGCGCATGCAGGAGGGCGTGCTGTCCCTGATGCAGATGGCCAAGACCAGCCAGGCCCTCGGGCAGCTCGACGAGGCGGGGATCCTCACCCTGGCGCTGATCACCGACCCGACCTTCGGCGGGGTGGCCGCGTCCTTCGCGACGCTGCCGGACATCATCATCGCCGAGCCGGGCGCGCGGCTGGGGTTCGCCGGCCCGCGGGTGATCCAGCAGACCATCCGGCAGACCCTGCCGGCGGGGTTCCAGACCGCGGAGTTCCTGCTGCGGCACGGCGTCGTCGACATGATCCGGCCGCGGGCCGAGCTGCGCGCCACCCTGGCCCGGCTGCTGACCGTGGGCAGCCGCCGGGCGGCGCGCACGGCCGTGCCCGCGCCGCGGCCCGCACCGTCCCGGCCGTCGGTGTCTCGCCCATCGGCGTCCCAGCCGTCGGCCGCGCGGCCGCCCGTGCCGCGGCCCTCGGAGGGCGACACGCTGATCGTCGACCCGGAGCGGCTGCCCGCGCGGGAGCAGTGGGAGTCGGTGCGGCTGGCCCGCCGGCTCGGCCGGCCGACGACCCTGGACTACATCGCCCTGATGATCGAGGACTGGGCGGAGCTGCACGGTGACCGCATGTCGGAGGACTGCCCGGCGATGGTCTGCGGGCTCGGCCGCCTCGAGGGCACACCGGTCGTCGTGATCGGCACGCAGAAGGGGCACAGCGCGGCCGAGCTGTCCGCGCGCAACTATGGGATGCCGTCGCCGGCCGGCTACCGCAAGGCCGCCCGGGCGATGCGGCTGGCCGCCAAGCTCGGGCTGCCGGTGATCACCCTGATCGACACCGCGGGCGCCTTCCCCGGCATCGACGCCGAGCGCAACGGGCAGTCGGTCGCGATCGCCGAGAACCTGCGGCTGATGGCGGGCCTGCCCGTCCCGGTGGTGGCGGTGGTGACCGGCGAGGGCGGCAGCGGCGGCGCGCTCGCGCTCGCGATCGCCGACCGCGTCCTGATGTGCGCCAACGCCGTCTACTCGGTGATCAGTCCGGAAGGGTGCGCCGCAATCCTGTGGAAGGACGCCGCCGCCGGGCCGAAGGCCGCGGCGGCACTGCGGGTGGACGCCCGCGAGCTGCTGCGCGGCGGGATCGTCGACGGTGTGGTGCCCGAGCCCGAGGGGGGCGCCGACAGCGACCACCTGCTCGCGGCGCACGCCCTGCGCGACGCGCTGACCAGCACGTTGGCGCGGCTGCTGCCGCGGGACCAGATGACCCTCGTCACCGGCCGCCGGGCGCGGTTCCGCCGTTTCGGCGCCGACACGCTCACCGCACTCGACGACGACCGCGAGCTCGACCATGAGCTTGATCGGGATCTCGACCGTGACCTCGACCGTGACCTCGACCGGGCCGGTGTCGGCGGCCACGGTGCCGATGACGACCGGGACGGCCGTGACCAGCGCGGCCGCGACCGGGACGGTCTTGACGAGAAGGAAAGCGCCTGATGAGCCCGGTCCAGGTCAACGGGGTCCCGCCGGTGCGGACGGCGGTGCCCGGCGCCGGCGAGCTCGACGAGATCATGACAGTACTCCGCGATCATCTGCTCGCCCTGAGCGCGCAGACGTCCCGGGTGCCCAGCCGGGTGCGGGCGGCGGCCGGCGAGGTCTTCATCGAGATCGCCTGGCCGGATGCGGCGCCGCCGGCGTCCACCGAGCTGGTCGCACCGGCAGCGCCGCCGGTGCCGGTGCGACCGGTGCCGGGGGCCAGCACCGGGCCTGTCCAACAGCAGGCCGGGCCGGCATCGCCGGTGGCCGGGTCGGCCGCGGCGGACGCCGACGCGCACATCCTGCGTGCCGCCACCGTGGGCGTGTTCTACCAGGCTCCCGAGCCCGGGGCCAAGCCGTTCGTCACCGTGGGTGATCTGATCGCCCGCGGCCAGCAGGTGGCGATCATCGAGGCGATGAAGCTGATGATCCCGGTGGAGGCGGACGCGTCCGGCCGGGTGCTGGAGATCCTGGTGGCCGACGGCACCCCGGTCGAGCACGGCCAGCCCCTGCTGACGGTGGCCACCGGCGACGCCGACCGGGCGGGCCCGGGCCGATGATCAAAAAGGTGCTGATCGCCAACCGTGGCGAGATCGCGCTGCGGGTCGCCCGCACCTGCCGCGAGCTCGGGCTGGCCACGCTGGCGGTCCACTCCGCAGCCGACCGTGACTCGGCGGTCGTCCGGTTCGCCGACGAGTCGGTGCAGATCGGCCCCGGCCCGGCCAAGGCCAGCTACCTCAACATCCCCGCCGTCATCGAGGCGGCACGCGGCTGGGGCGCCGACGCCATCCACCCCGGCTACGGATTTCTCTCGGAGAACCCGGACTTCGCCGAGGTGTGCGAGGAGGAGGGCATCACCTTCGTCGGCCCACCGGCATCGGTGATGAGCCGTCTCGGCGACAAGGCGAGCGCCCGTTCGATCATGTCGGACGCGGGGCTGCCGCTCCTGCCGGGCAGCCGGGACGCGCTCGAGCACGCCGACGAGGCCGCGGAGTTCGCCGCCGGGATCGGCTACCCGGTCATCATCAAGGCGGTGGCCGGCGGCGGCGGGCGCGGGATGAGCGTGGTGCACGAGCCCGACGCGTTCCTGCGGGCCTACGGCCAGACCCGCGCCAGCGCCCAGACGGTGTTCCGCGACGGCCGGCTGTACGTGGAGCGCTACCTGGCCTCCGCGCGGCACGTCGAGGTGCAGATCCTTGCCGACGCCCA
>NZ_CAKKTL010000264.1:2371-7004 GCF_920664355.1 Protofrankia sp. CiP1_Cm_nod2 | reverse complement strand
CACAGGGGCGGCCGCGGCCAGCGGGCCCGCGGCGGGGGCGGCCGCGGGCGGGCAGGCCGTCGTCGTGACAGGCCGGGCGGCGCGCCGGGTCGTCGATCCGCGGCGGCATGCCGAACTGCTCGTACCGCTGGTCCGGGAGGTTCTCGACGAGGCGGCGGTACGTCCCGCCGATCTCGACGGTGTGGTGGTGGGCATCGGGCCCGGCCCGTTCACGAGCCTGCGGGTGGGGGTGGTGACCGCCGGCGCGTTCGCGGACGCTCTCGGCAGGCCCGCCTATGGCGTCTGTTCGCTCGACGGTGTCGGCGCCGCCCTCGCGGGCCGGGTGGCCGTGGCGACCGACGCGCGACGCCGTGAGGTCTACTGGGCGGTCTATGAGGACGGCGCCCGCGTCGCCGGGCCCTTCGTGGACCGGCCACAGGCCGTCGTCGACACGCTGCGCGAGATGTCCGTCAGCCGGCTGGTCGGCCCGGGAGCCGTGCTGTACCCGGATGTGTTCACCGGTCTCGCCGGCCCTCAGCCGCCGCCGGCTCCCGCAACGGCCCCGGCAGCGGGCACGCGGGCCGGTACGGACCTGGGTGCGCGGACGGCAGCCGGCCGCGTCCTGTCCGGCGAGACGTCATCGGTGGGCGTCCGCGTCGCCGCGGATCCGCCCCAGGGCTGCGGGCCGCCACGGACGGCCGATCCCGGCTATCCCTCACCGGTCGTTCTCGCCCGGCTGGCCGCCGCCGATGTCCTCGCCCGCCGGCCACCGGCACCGCTGGTCCCGCTGTACCTGCGCCGGCCGGACGCGGCCGAGCCGCACCCACCGAAAACGGTCGCCGTATGAGCGCCCGGGCGGGCCATCCGAGCGCCCGGGTGAGGAGCGGCCGTGCGCGCTGCCCGGACAGCATGAATGATCATCGGGCGGATGCGGCGGTCCTGACGCGCTGGCTGTCCGATCATCGGCCTGCCCTCGCCTGGGCCCCACCCGGAGAACGATCGTGAACTCCCCCGTACCGCCGGACGGCGCGGACAACGTCCAGCAGACCGGGAACGACGTTCCCGCCACCGATGGTCTCCGTCCGGACGCGAGAAGCCCGCAGGACGTTGCCGGCCCCTATGACGGAGTTGCCGGCCCCCATGACGGAGTTGGCGTTCCCGGGGATGTCTCCGTCCCGGGGGACGGAGACAGCGTTCCCGGGGACGGCGCCGCTCCCGCCGGGGGAGCGGGGACAGTGCCTTCCGCGGACGCAGTGCCCTCCGCGGGCACAGTGCCTCCTGGGGAGACGCTGCCTCCCGCGCGGGCCGCTTCCGCCGCGGACGCCGTCCGGCGCGGCCAGGCCGGCCATGTCGAGTTCGAGCCGCTGCGCTGGTGGCACCTTGGCGACGTCGTCGCTCTGGAGCGGGAGATCTTCGCCGAGGACGCGTGGACGCCCGAGCTGTTCTGGTCCGAGCTGGCCCAGGGCGCGGCGCGGCACTATCTGGCCGCCGTCCGCGACGACCGGGTCATCGGTTACGGAGGGCTCGCCATCCATGACGACGAGTCCTACATACAGACTCTCGGGGTCGCCGCGGACGCCCGTGGCGGTGGTGTCGCCACCCGGCTGCTGGTCGCGCTGCTGCGCCACGCCCGCGCCCGGGGCGCCCGCCGCTGCGAGCTGGAGGTACGCACCGACAATGCCGTGGCCCAGTCCCTGTACCGGCGGCTGGGGTTCGTCGAGCTCGGAGTGCGCCGGGGCTACTATCAGCCGTCCGGAGCCGACGCCTATGTGATGTCGGCCGACCGGATACACACCGGTGACTACGGCAGGATGCTGGACGCGGCCGAGCGGGCGGTGTCGAGGTGAGGGCGGCGCCGGAGGCGACAGCGGCGCCGGTGCCGGCAACGGGAAGGGCGCCGGCAACGGGAAGGGTGCCGGCAACGGGAAGGGTGCCGGCAACGGGAAGGGCGCCGGCAACGGGAAGGGCGCCGGCAACGGGAAGGGCGCCGGCAACGGGAAGGGCGCCGGCAACGGGAAGGGCGCCGACAACGGGAAGGGCGCCGACAACGGGAGAGGGAACGGGGACCACGGCGGTGTCGAGATGAGCGGGCGCCGCGCGGGGGACGCGCCGCTGGTGCTGGGGATCGAGACCTCCTGCGACGAGACCGGGGTGGGCCTGGTCCGCGGCGGGGTGCTGCTCGCGGACACACTCGCCTCCTCCGCCGACGAGCACGCCCGCTACGGCGGGGTCATCCCCGAGATCGCCGCCCGCGCGCACCTCGAGGCGATGGCGCCCACGGTGGACCGGGCGCTGTCCCAGGCGGGGCTGCGCCACCGCGACGTGGACGCGGTCGCGGTCACCGCCGGCCCCGGCCTCGCCGGCGCGCTGCTGGTCGGGGTGGCCGCGGCCAAGGCGTACGCGCTCGCGCTCGGCGTCCCGCTCTACGGCGTCCATCATCTGGCCGCGCACGTGGCGGTCGACACCCTTGAGCACGGGCCGCTGCCCGGGCCGTCGATCGCGTTGCTGGTCTCCGGCGGGCACTCGTCGCTGCTGCTCATCCCGGATCTCGCCCGCGGCGAGGTGAGCTCGCTCGGGGCGACCGTCGACGACGCCGCCGGTGAGGCGTACGACAAGGTCGCCCGGCTGCTGGGCATGCCGTTCCCGGGCGGCCCGCCCATTGACCGGGCGGCCCGCGACGGCAGCCCGACGATCCCGTTCCCGCGCGCCAAGGCGTCCGACGGCACCTTCGACTTCTCCTTCAGCGGGCTGAAGACGGCGGTGGCCCGGTGGGTGGAGGCGCGGGGGCGGGCCGGCGAGCCGGTGCCGGTCGCCGACGTCGCCGCGTCCTTCCAGGAGGCGGTGGTGGACGTGCTGACGGCGAAGTCGGTCGCGGCCTGCCGGGCCCACGGCGTGGACACGCTGGTGATCGGCGGCGGGGTGGCAGCGAACAGCCGGCTGCGGGCGCTGGCGGCGGCCCGCTGCGAGGCCGCCGGCATCACGCTGCGGGTGCCCCGGCCCGGGCTGTGCACCGACAACGGCGCGATGGTCGCCGCGCTCGGCTCCCTCCAGGTCGAGGCCGGCATGCCCCCGTCCCCGCTGGACATCCCCGCCTCCTCGACCCTCCCGCTCTGACCGGGCCGTTTCCCAGGTGACGTGACCGTTGCCCGGGTGGTGTTCTCGGTCACATGCCGATCCGGCCTCCGATGGATATCGAGGATGGACGCTGTGGCTGGTGTGACGCGTATGTGGGAGGCGCGGGCGGCGCCGGGGCGGGTGGGCGAGCTGGTGGGCTGGCTCGGCCGGGCCCTGGTGGGCGCCGCGGCGGAGATCTACCGGGGGGTCGGGGACAACCGCGACGTCGTGGTGGTCCTCTTCCATCCGCCCGGGCCGGGGGCTGGGCCCCCGGCGGCTACTCTCCCGGCGGAGGGTGGGCCGGCCACGGCTGCCCCGGCGGCGCCGGCTGCCCCGGCGGGGGCCGCTCCGGCGGGGGCCGGCGGGGCAGCGCGGCACGGCCCCGCGTCCGTTGTCGCGAACGTTCCACCGGAACTGCTCGCGCGTCCGGCGCAGGCCTGGGACTTTGAGCGCGTATCGTCACCCGGACCGGATATCAGTGACCGGTGGGGAGACCGATGAAAAGAAGCGTTGTCACCGGCGGTGCCGGCTTTCTGGGGTCGCACCTGTGCGAACGGCTGCTCGACGAGGGCCACGCGGTCGTCTGCCTGGATAATTTCGTCACCGGGGCCCCGGAGAATGTCGCGCACCTGGCCGGGCACGAGCACTTCCGGCTCGTCCGCTGTGATGTGACTGATTATGTTCATATTGTCGGTCCGGTCGATTATGTACTGCATTTCGCGTCACCGGCGAGCCCCATCGACTACCTGCACCTGCCGATTCACACGCTGAAGGTCGGCTCGGTCGGTACCCTGCACGCTCTCGGCCTCGCCAAGGAGAAACGGGCGCGGTTCGTGCTGGCGTCCACCTCGGAAGTCTACGGTGATCCGCAGATCCATCCGCAGCCGGAGGACTACTGGGGCCATGTCAACCCGGTGGGGCCGCGAGGCGTGTACGACGAGGCGAAAAGGTTCGGCGAGGCACTCACCATGGCCTACCGGCGCAGTCACGGGGTGGACACCGGAATCGTCCGTATCTTCAACACCCATGGGCCGCGGATGCGCCCCAACGACGGCCGGGCGATTCCCGCCTTCGCGACCCAGGCGCTGCGCGGTGAGCCCATCACCGTCGCCGGTGACGGAAGCCAGACCCGGTCGATCATATATGTCGACGACCTGGTGGAGGGGATCGTGCGGATGATTTTTTCCGGTCATCCCGGCCCGATGAACATCGGTAATCCGCACGAACTGTCCATTCTCGAGCTCGCGGAACTGGTCCGGGAGGTGGCCAAGAGCGAGTCCCTCATCACGTTCGTCCCGCGCCCCGAGGACGACCCGACGGTCCGCCAGCCCGACATCTCCCTGGCCCGGCGCGTCCTGGGCTGGGAGCCCGTCGTCGACCTGCGCAGCGGGCTCGACAGCACGGTCTCCTGGTTCCGTGAGCACCCGGACGTCGCTTGTCCGGACGCCCGTCCGGACGCCGGCCGGCGAGGCTGACGGGACCGTCGTCCTCACTGTCGCCGTCTCGCTGTCCTCCCGCTGCCGTTCCGCCGTGCTCCCGT
>NZ_CAKKTL010000264.1:0-1982 GCF_920664355.1 Protofrankia sp. CiP1_Cm_nod2 | reverse complement strand
CCGTGGTCCCGTCGTGCTCCCGCCGTCGCGCGGACCGCTCTTGACAGTTCTGACCGTGTTGGTTGACGTGGGCGGGGCGGGTGCTAAGTTGGCACTCGGCACGTGAGAGTGCCAGCGACGACAGGCGCCTGTTCACCCGCGACGGCAGGCCGCCAGGGTCGCTCTCTCATCCAGCGCAGGAAGGGGGAGGTCGATCGTGACGACCGCCACCAAGGTTGCGATCAAGCCGCTCGAAGATCGCATTGTCGTACAGCCGTCCGACGCCGAGCAGACCACCGCGTCGGGCATCGTGATCCCGGACACGGCCAAGGAGAAGCCGCAGGAGGGCACCGTCCTCGCGGTGGGCCCGGGCCGTTTCGAGGACGGCAAGAGGGTCCCGCTCGACGTCAAGGTCGGCGATGTCGTGCTGTACAGCAAGTATGGCGGCACCGAGGTCAAGTACGCCGGCGAGGAGTACCTGGTTCTCTCCGCTCGCGACGTTCTGGCGATCATCGAGAAGTAGGTATCCGGCAAGGATCCTCAAGGGCGTGTTTCGCCAGCCCGGACGGTATTCGGACGATATGCGGCTGTGCTCGACTGTGCTCGTCCGTATTCGTCCACACGCATCCGGTCCGCATGTGTCCGTATGCGGCTGTTCGTCCGGATCGGCGAAACACGCCCGCTTGCCATCGGGCCATGCCCGGTGGGCATCGGTCGATGCGGACGGCCGTCGTCCAGGCGCCGGTTCGCGCGATCTGACGATCCACCGGACACGGCCCAGGGCCACCAGGGTGCACGATCACGGCTTTCCGCGCGTGCCCGGGGGCCCGAAGGGATTCCAGGGCACGCCCTGAGCCGGTTCGGGAGGACCACCTAAATGCCCAAGATCCTGTTGTTCAGCGAGGACGCCCGCCATGCCCTTGAGCATGGCGTGAACGCCCTCGCGGACGCTGTGAAGGTGACGATCGGCCCGCGCGGCCGCAATGTCGTCATCGACAAGTCCTACGGCGCGCCGACGATCACCAATGACGGGGTGACGATCGCGCGCGAGGTCGAGCTGACCAGCCCCAACGAGAACCTGGGGGCGCAGCTCGCCAAGGAAGTCGCTACCAAGACCAACGACGTCGCCGGCGACGGCACCACCACCGCCACCGTCCTCGCGCAGGCGCTGGTCCGCCACGGTCTGCGCCAGGTGGTGGCCGGGGTGCCGCCGCTGTCGCTCAAGGCCGGTATCGAGGCCGCCGCCGAGGCCGTCTCGAAGGCGCTGCTGGAGCAGGCCATCGAGGTCGACTCGAAAGAGGTCATCGCCCATGTCGCGGCCATCTCGGCGCAGGACACGAAGGTCGGCGAGCTGATCGCCGAGGCGATCGACCGGATCGGCAAGGACGGTGTGATCACCGTCGAGGAGAGCCAGACCCTGGGCCTGGAGCTCGAGCTCACCGAGGGGCTGCAGTTCGACAAGGGCTACATCTCCCCGTACTTCGTCAGCGACGCCGACCGCATGGAGGCCGTCCTTGAGGACGCCTACGTGCTGCTGCACCCCGGCAAGATCAGCGCGCTGAGCGACATCCTCCCGCTGCTCGAGAAGGTGGTGGAGGCCCACAAGCCACTGCTGATCATCGCCGAGGACGTCGAGGGCGAGGCGCTCTCGACGCTGGTCGTCAACGCCATCCGCAAGACCTTCCAGGTCGTCGCGGTGAAGGCTCCCGGCTTCGGCGACCGGCGCAAGGCGATCCTGCAGGACATCGCCGTGCTCACCGGCGGGCAGGTCGTCGCGCCCGAGGTCGGCCTGAAGGTCGACTCCGTCGGCCTGGACGACCTCGGCCGGGCCCGCCGGATCGTCGTCGACAAGGACAGCACGACCATCATCGACGGCTCCGGGGACGAGACCAGCGTCGCCGACCGGGTCCGCCAGCTCCGCGGCGAGATTGAGGCCACCGACTCGGACTGGGACCGCGAGAAGCTCCAGGAGCGGGTCGCCAAGCTCGCCGGCGGGGTCGCGG
>NZ_CAKKTL010000263.1:0-6669 GCF_920664355.1 Protofrankia sp. CiP1_Cm_nod2 | reverse complement strand
CCGCCCGCGGCGAGCGCTCGCCACCCGTCCCGGCCGCCAGCGGCCGCACGGTCATCCGCGGGCCCACCGGGACCGCCCGGCAGCCCACCGCGGCATCCGGTGGCCGGGCGGGCGGGCCGGTCGCCGCCGGTGCCGGTGTCCTGCCACCTCGACGCGGTGGACGCCGGCATCGATCCGGGAGATCCCGGAGGAGCCAGGACGGGTCTGACGGATGTCCGATCGGGCGGGCGGCACCCAGCCGGCCACCCGTCGCGTTGTCGCCGCCCATGGCCCGGCTGTGGAACGCCCCCTGTCCGGCGCTGCGCGCCGCACGGGGACCCCGTTGTCCTGCGCCCCGCGGGAGGCAGCCTGGATCACCACCCGCATCGGCCAACATCCATCAGAGACGCCCTGGCCATGTGCCATTGTCACCCGTGCAACACGCCCTCCCGTTCGACGGTGGGGGGATCCGGCCGGTCCCGGTCCGGGGAGCCCGTGGGAGCCGCGACCGACGGCTCCCACCCCGTGGAAGCCGCGACCGACAGCTCCCACCCCGTGGAAGCCGCGACCGACAGCTCCCGCGCCATGGGAGCCGCGACCGACGGCTCCCGCGCCGCGGGCTCAGGCGGTCGGGTCCTGGTCAGGCGGTAACCTGCCGTCGTTGATCCTCGGATTCCCCGGCTTCGGGGTCGGTGACTGCTCGCCCTGCCCGCCGGTGGACGCGGTCGGCTCCGCCGACGGTGGGAACAGCGTCGTCGGGCGCCCATGGCGGTCGCGGTCGGGTACGTCCGCGGGCGGCGTCACCTCGGGTGAGGCGGTGGGCGTCGGTGAGAAGGTCGGCTGCGGGGTCGGCGACGGCGACGCGTTGGTGACGGTGCCACCGTACTTCGGCGTCGGGAAGCTCTGGGGTGCGACGCCCTTGAGAGCGCCGTCCATGAAGGCCTTCCAGATCTTCGCCGGGTAGCCACCGCCGTAGACACCGCCGGTAGCCCCGGGGATCCCGGTCAGCGCGGTCGCCTTGCTCACCCCGCCGTCACCGCGGAACATGTTCACGCAGGCCGCGACCTGCGGGACGTAACCGCAGAACCACGCGGTCCGGAAGTTGTCGGTGGTGCCGGTCTTGCCGGCTGCCGGCCGGCCGTCGGCGAGCTGCGCCGCCTTGCCCGTGCCGCTCTTCAGGACCGACTGCAGCGCGTACGTCACGTCGGCCGCCACGGTCGCGGGGATGGCGGTCTTCGCGTTGGTCGGCCCCTCATAGATGACCTTGCCCTTGCCGTCGATCACCCGGTCGACCAGGTGCGGGGCGACGGCCTTGCCGGCGTTGGCGAAGGTTCCGTAGACCGCGACCATGTCCTTGGCGGTGATGCCATCACGGCCGAGGGTCACCCCGCCATCGTCGGTCAGTGGGACGTCCTTGTTCACCCCCAGGGCGCGCGCGGTGGAGATGACGTTGCCGATGCCGGCCTCGATGCCCAGCGGGACGTAGACGGTGTTGACCGACTCGGCGGTCGCGTCGATCAGGTTCAGGTACCCGAAGTTGCCGTGCTCCTCGTCGTTGCGGACCACGTACGTCCCGCTGCCGTCGGCGGCCTTGCCGGGAATCTCCAGCACGTCCGGGGCCGCGTAGACCGACTTGAGGCTGACCCCCTTCTGCAGCGCGGCCGCCAGTGTGATCGGCTTGAAGGTCGACCCCGGCGGCACCTGCGCCCCGGAGACGTTGTCGACGTAGGAGGTCTGGCCGTTGTCGCCCTTGCCGTAGATCGTGCCCCCGTACCAGGCCAGCACCCGGCCGGTGCCCGGCTCGACCGCGACCAGGCCGGTCTTCAGGTCGGGAACGGCGGTGTAGGGCTTGGCCAGCACGTTCGTCACGGCCAGGTAGGCGGCGGTCTGCCGGCCCTGGTCGATGCTGGTCTGGATACGCAGGCCCTCCAGGTTGATCTGCTGCTCGGTGATCCCGGCCGCGATCAGCTCGTCCTTGGCCTGGTCCCGGATGTAGGCGGCCTGCGGGGAGGAGACGGCCATGCCGTTGGACCTGTCCCGCTCCTGGGTCACCGGCGGCTTCTTCTCCGGGGTCGCGCGGGACGCGTCCAGCCAGCCCTTCTCGACCATCGTGTCCAGCACCTCGTGCCACCGGCGCTCGGCGGCGGCCGGGGTCACCCGCGGGTCCAGCGCGTTCGGGGAGCGGATCAGCCCGGCGATGACCGCGCCCTCCTCCGCGCTGAGCTGCTTGGCCGGCTTGCCGAAGTACGTCTTGGACGCGGCCTCGATGCCGTACGCCCCCCGGCCGAAGTAGATCGTGTTGAGGTAGGACTCGAGGATCTCGTCCTTGGAGTACTTCCGGGCGAGCTTGACCGCGAGGACGATCTCCTTCATCTTACGGGAGAAGGTGCGTTCCTGTGTCAGATAGGCGTTCTTGGCGTACTGCTGGGTGATGGTCGA
The DNA here is from genome assembly GCF_920664355.1 of Protofrankia sp. CiP1_Cm_nod2. Lineage (NCBI taxonomy): Bacteria > Bacillati > Actinomycetota > Actinomycetes > Frankiales > Frankiaceae > Protofrankia > Protofrankia sp. CiP1_Cm_nod2. The sequence continues at coordinate 4,251 of NZ_CAKKTL010000263.1, read as the reverse complement.
CCCGCCCTGGGAGATCTCACCGCCGCGGACGTTCACCCACAGCGCCCGGGCGATTCCCCGCGGGGAGATGCCGGGCTCGCTGTAGAAGTTCTTGTTCTCCGCCGCGAGCACGGCGTGCTGGACGTCGACCGACACCTCGGAGAGCGGGACGTCCGTCCGGTTGACCGTCCCGATCTTGGCGATCTCGGTGCTGCGGTCCGCGTAGGTGATGATGGACGTCTGCTCGGCGGCGTTGACGGCCGCCGGCAGCGGTATCTTCGTCAGGGAGTAGAGGACGGCGACCAGCGCGGCGAACATCAGCACGCCGGACAGCAGCCCGAACATGACCAGCCGCCGCAGCCACAACGGGCGGTTCCGCCAGAACATCGGCCCCCGTCTTCCCTGGCCCGGCCGGACCGGTGGCTGCTGCGCCCCGCCCTCGAGGCCATGGCGATCATCGGCGCGTCCCGGCGGCACGCCCGGGGGATCCGCCGGGCCCGCGCCGGCACGCGCACGTCCGCGGACGCCGTTGACCGGGGCCGCGGCAGGGACGTCGTCCGGGCGGGGACGGCGGACGTAGGTGGTGGAGTCGGCGGTGCGTTCCCGGACGCCGATGCGCTCCATGGTGGCCCGGTCGGTCGTGTCGTACATGTTGGTGACAGGCCTGTTGGTGACGGGCCTGTTGTCGGCAGGCCGCCTGTCCGCGGGCTGGCCGCCTCGCTCGTCGCGCACCGCCGTCCGGCCCGCGTCGCCGTACGCGGCACCGCCGGGGGTGGCACCCGCCCGGTCGGAGCCGTCACCGTCGGGCCGGGCCGCCCCGTGCGGGCGGCTGTCCAGGTGGCCGTTCACAGAGCCGACATCCGGATGATCCCCTTCGGCCGGAGCACGGTCGGCCGGGGTACGGCGCACATGCGTACGGCCGTCGTCATCGCGCGGGTACACGTCCCGATCGTAGATGTTGGCCTCACTGACAGTCCCGTCCGTGGCTGCGGGAGTGAACCCCGCGTCGTCGGTGGCTGCTGTCAGACGGTACGCCGCCTCCCACAGGCACACATGCACCGGGTTCCCGCCAACACGTGGGAAACCCGGTGACGGCGGGCCCGGGCCCCGGCCGTCCCGCCGCTCCTCGTTCTTGTTCCCGGCCGCTCCTCTTCCCGGCTACTCCTCGGCCGTCCTGCGGCGGGCCGTCCGCCTGACCCGGGGCCGGCCGGTCCCGATCACGAACGACATGATCAGGTGGTTCCAGGAGCAGGACGTGCAGACCTCCACGACGTAGACCCGTAGCTCGCTGAACTGCCGCGCGAGGGCCGGCAGGTCCCTGGTCGCCCGCACCCGGCCGGAACTCACGCCGAGCTCGTCACCGTAGGTATATGTGACGTTGATCAACGGCTCGCGTCCACGGCAGACCGGGCAGCGCCTGCCGGTCGCCTCCCCGTGGTGCTTGGCCGCCCGCAGCAGGTATGGGTGCGCGTCACACACATCCGTGGCCGACACTCTGCCGGCATGCAGGTCAGCGAGTGTCGCCCGCCGGGCGAGCGCGTAGTCGACAACCGACCGTGGACGCATGCCATAAGACGGTACGCCGGATGCGTCGCACTGGCAGACGCTCCGGACACAAGCCCCTGCGACACTGGAAGAGCTCCGAGTACTGAACACGGTACGTGATGGTTGTCCAGGCAAATACCGACAAGGGTGAGCTCCGGGCCGATGGCAACGATCCGGCCATCCCGGCTTTCCGCGCCGGACACCCCTGGTTGCCTTCGTTATCCCGAAGTGGCATGCTCGATGTATCGAAACGATATGTCATGCAGAAACGTCCCGACCGGAGACGTCCCGACCGGAGACATCCCGACCGGAGACGTCGCAGCTGGAGATATCCCGGCCGGGTGCGGCACCGGGCAGGTACGGCCCCGCACGGCTCACGCGGATACGGCTTCGCGGTGATACGGCCCGCGGCGGCACGGCTCACCGCCGGACCAGCACGTCCCATCACCGGGCCAGCACAGCCAAAAAAATCAAGCCGATGGATCGCGACGCGGAGCCGTCCCGGACACACCGGTCACATCAGTGTCACGGCTGACTTCCGATGACTTCCGAGGAAAGGAGCGAGGATGCTGGAGCTGGCCGTCCTCGCGCTGCTCTCCGAAAGCCCGATGCACGGCTACGAGCTGCGCAAACGCCTCAACACCGTGCTGGGGACCTTCCATCGCTTCAGCTACGGCTCGCTGTACCCCTGCCTGCGCAAGCTACAGGCCGAGCACTACGTCACGGCCGACGACTCCAGCGCCGCGAACCGTCTCGGCGGCCGCAGCCGCGTCGTCTACACCCTCACCGCCGAGGGCAAGGAGCGCCTCGCCGCCCTGCTCGGTGAGGGCGGCCCGTCCTCCTGGGAGGACGAGATGTTCGGCATCCGGTTCGCGTTCTTCGGCAAGACCGACGCGGACGTGCGGCTGCGCATCCTCGAGGGCCGCCGCGGCCGGCTGGAGGAACGGCGTGAGAAGGTCCGTTCCGCCCTGGCCAGGACCCGCGAGCGTTTCGACTCCTACACCCTCGAGCTGCAGCGCCACGGCCTTGAGTCCGTCGAGCGCGAGGTCCGCTGGCTGACCGAGCTGATCGAGACGGAGCGCGCACAGGCACCGGCCGGCGGACGGGCGCGCCCGGCGGCCGCCGGGCCGTCCAGCGGGCCGCCCATCGAAACATCCACAGAGTTGTCCCCGGATCCGGCGCCGCCGACGCCGCCGGATCCGGGGGGAGACGGCAACGAGGCCCCGCCCGCGCGTTAGTGCCCGCGCCGGCGTGCCGCCTCGCCCCGGATCCCACCCATCCGCCTTCCACAATCGCAGAAGGAGCAGACCGTCATGGGTTCGGTACGTGTCGCCATCGTCGGCGTAGGCAACTGCGCCGCATCCCTCGTCCAGGGGGTCGAGTACTACCGCGACGCTGATCCGTCCGCACAGGTCCCGGGCCTGATGCATACCCAGCTCGGGGAATACCACGTCGGGGACCTGGAGTTCGTCGCCGCGTTCGACGTGGACGCGAAGAAGGTCGGGCAGGACCTGTCGGAGGCCATCGGCGCCAGCGAGAACAACACGGTCAAGATCGCCGAGGTGCCTCCGCTGGGGGTCACGGTCGCCCGCGGGCACACCCTCGACGGCCTCGGCCGCTACTACCGGGAGACGATCGCCGAGTCCGACGACACCCCGGTGGACGTCGTCGCCGCCCTGCGCGAGGCCCGGGCCGACGTCCTCGTCTGCTATCTGCCCGTCGGCTCCGAGGAGGCGGCGAAGTTCTACGCCCAGGCCGCGATCGACGCCGGCGTCGGCTTCGTCAACTGCCTGCCGGTGTTCATCGCCGGCCGTCCCGAATGGGCGGAGAAGTTCCGTGCCGCGGGCGTCCCGATCGTCGGCGACGACATCAAGTCGCAGGTCGGCGCCACCATCACCCACCGGGTGCTCGCCAAGCTGTTCGAGGACAGGGGCGTCGTCCTGGACCGCACGATGCAGCTCAACGTCGGCGGCAACATGGACTTCAAGAACATGCTCGAGCGGGACCGGCTGGAGTCCAAGAAGATCTCCAAGACGCAGGCGGTGACCTCCCAGCTCTCCCACGAGATCGGCAAGGACAACGTCCACATCGGCCCGTCCGACTACGTCGCCTGGCTGGACGACCGCAAGTGGGCCTATGTCCGGCTGGAGGGCCGCGCGTTCGGCGACGTGCCGCTGAACCTGGAGTACAAGCTCGAGGTCTGGGACTCCCCGAACAGCGCCGGCGTCGTCATCGACGCGGTCCGCTGCGCCAAGATCGCTCTTGACCGGGGTGTCGGCGGGCCGCTGCTCGCGGCGTCCTCCTACTTCATGAAGTCGCCGCCGGAGCAGTACCGGGACAACATCGCCCGGGACAAGGTGGAGGAGTTCATCCGGGGCGAATAACCCACCCGGAGCGAACAGCCTGCACGGGGCGAACAACGGCACGGCCGTCCGAGGCGGACGACGACCGCGGAGGCCACCGGTGAACGGTGCCCGGCTACCCGGAGGGGGTGGCCGGGCACCGCTGTGTCCGGCCCCGGTCAGGTGTTGTGTCTGGGGCCGGTCAGGCGTTGTGTCAAGCACGGTCAGGCTCGGACGTTGGTGTCGGGCCCCTGAATTCGGGGCCCGGGGCCCCGGGCTCGGTCAGGCGGGGGCGTCGGCGCACCGGTGGGGCTGGCCCGCCGCGCTGGGATCCGCCGTCGCGGTGGCCGCGGGCAGGCGGCGGGCGGTGGCCACCGCCTGTCTC
>NZ_CAKKTL010000262.1:0-6914 GCF_920664355.1 Protofrankia sp. CiP1_Cm_nod2 | reverse complement strand
CGGCCCGACCGTCCGTATCCGCGCCCCGGCCCCGTCCCCGGTGCGGCGGGCGCGCGGCGACCGGCGACCGCGGGCCCGCCGCGCCGGAGACGGGTGGGACGGGGCGGGACGGGGCGGGACGGGGCGGGGTGGGACGGGGTGGGGCAGGTCAGTCGACGGGCTCGGCGATCCAGGACATCAGCGGCCGCAGCTGGGCGCCGACCTGCTCGATCGGGTGCTTCTTGCCCTCCTCGACGAGCTTGGTGAACTGCGGGCGGCCCGCGTCGTCCTCGGCCACCCACTCGCGGGCGAACGAGCCGTCCCGGATCTCGCCGAGGATGCGGCGCAGCTCGTCCTTCACCGCCTGCGTGATCACCCGCGGGCCGCGGGTGACGTCGCCGTACTCGGCCGTGTCCGAGATCGAGTAGCGCATCCGGCTGATGCCGCCCTCGTACATCAGGTCGACGATCAGCTTGAGCTCGTGCAGGCACTCGAAGTAGGCGACCTCCGGCTGGTAGCCGGCCTCGACCAGCGTCTCGAAACCGGCCTGTACCAGGGCACTCGCGCCGCCGCAGAGCACAGCCTGCTCGCCGAAGAGGTCGGTCTCGGTCTCCTCGGTGAAGGTCGTGCGCAGCGCGCCGGCGCGGGTGCCGCCGATCGCCTTGGCGTAGGCGAGCGCGAGCGCGAGCGCGCCGCCCGACGCGTCCGCCTCGACCGCGACCAGCACCGGGACGCCCTTGCCCTCGGTGAAGGTCCGCCGGACCAGGTGCCCCGGGCCCTTCGGCGCGACCATGAACACGTCCACCCCGGCCGGCGGCTCGATCAGCCCGTACCGGATGTTGAACCCGTGGCCGAACGCGAGCGCCTTGCCCGGCGACAGGCTGGGCGCGATGGACTCCGCGTAGATCTTACGGTGGGCGGTGTCCGGCGCGAGCAGGATGATCACGTCCGCCTCGGCCGACGCCTCGGCCGGGGTGAGCACCCGCAGCCCCTGCTCGGCGGCCCGCGCCCGGCTGCGGCTGCCCTCGGGCAGGCCGACCCGGACGTCCACGCCGCTGTCGCGCAGGTTGAGGGCGTGGGCGTGGCCCTGACTGCCGTACCCGATGACGGCGACCTTACGGTTGGTGATGTTGTCGAGCGACGCGTCCGCGTCGTAGTAGATCTCGGCCATCGTGGGCGAATCTCCTCGATTCTTCGTCAGTGGGCCCGGCGCAACCGGGCCCACGGGATCTCCATGGCCCTCAGGCCGTCCGGTCGAGAGCACGCAGACTACGGTCGGTAATCGATCGCGGGCCTCGGCCGAGGGCGACCATGCCGGACTGGACCAGTTCCCTGATGCCGAACGGTTCGAGCATCCGGATGAGGGCGTCGAGCTTGTCGCGGGTGCCGGTGGCCTCCACGGTGACCGCGTCCGGGGCGACGTCGACCACCTTCGCGCGGAAGAGCTGGACGGTCTCGAGCACCTGCGAACGGACCGACAGGTCCGCCCGCACCTTGACCAGGACCAGCTCCCGCCGCACCGCGGCCGACGGCTCCATTTCGACGATCTTGATGACGTTGACCAGCTTGTTGAGCTGTTTCGTGACCTGCTCGAGCGGTAGCTCGTCGACGGACACGACGATCGTCATCCGGGAGACGTCGTCGTGCTCGGTCGGCCCGACCGCGAGCGACTCGATGTTGAAGCCGCGCCGGGAGAACAGCCCCGCGACCCGGGCGAGCACCCCGGGCTTGTTCTCCACCAGCACCGACAGGGTGTGCGTGCTCACGGCCTGAACCTCTTCCTACAGTTCTTCATAGTCGAAATCGGGGGCGATGTCCCGGGCGATCCTGATGTCGTCGTTGCTCGCGCCGGCGGCGACCATCGGCCACACCATCGCATCCCGGTGGACGACGAAGTCCACCACGACCGGCGCGTCGTCGATGGCCATGGCCTTGTCGATCGTGGCGTCGACCTCGTCCGGCGACTCGCAGCGCATCCCGACGCAGCCGAGCGCCTCGGCGAGGCGCACGAAGTCCGGCACCCGGCGCGTGCCCCGCGGGGCACCGGACGCGCTGCCGGCACCGGGGCCGCCGCCGGTGCCGGCGCTGGTGCCGGCACTGTCCGGCCGGGTGCCCAGGTCGGTGTTGGAGTACCGCTGGTCGTAGAACAGGGTCTGCCACTGCCGGACCATGCCGAGCGACCCGTTGTTGATGATCGCAACCTTGATCGGGATGCCTTCCAGCGCGCAGGTGGCCAGCTCCTGGTTGGTCATCTGGAAGCAGCCGTCACCGTCGATCGCCCACACCGTCGCGTCCGGCCGGCCGACCTTGGCGCCCATCGCTGCGGGCACCGCGTAGCCCATCGTGCCCAGTCCACCGGAGTTCAGCCAGGTATAGGGGTTCTCGTACGAGATGAACTGCGCGGCCCACATCTGGTGCTGGCCGACCCCGGCGACGTACAGCGCCTGCGGGCCGGCGATCCTGCCGAGCCGCTCGATGACGTACTGCGGGGCGACCGAGCCGTCCGTCGGCAGGTCGTAGCCCAGCGGGTAGGTCCGGCGCCAGCCGTCGACCTGCCGCCACCAGCCGGCGAGGTCCGCCCGCGGCTCGCCCTGCAGCGCGGCGACGAGATCGTTGATCACCTCGCGGCAGTCCCCCACGATGGGCACGTCCGCCACCCGGTTCTTGCCGATCTCGGCCGGGTCGATGTCGGCATGGATGACCGCGGCCTTCGGCGCGAAGGAGGCGAGCCGGCCCGTCACCCGGTCGTCGAAGCGGGCGCCGAGGGCGATCAGCAGGTCGGACTTCTGCAGGGCGGTCACCGCGGCGACCGACCCGTGCATCCCCGGCATGCCCAGATGCTGCGGGTGCGAGTCGGGGAACGCGCCGCGGGCCATCAGCGTCGTCACCACCGGGATGCCGGTGAGCTCGGCGAGCGTACGCAGCTCGGCGGCGGCCCGCGCCTTGAGCACCCCGCCGCCGACGTAGAGGACCGGCCGGCGGGCCGCGCTGATCATCCGGGCCGCCTCGCGGATCTGCTTGCCGTGCGGGCGGGTCACCGGCCGGTAGCCGGGCAGGCACAGCGTGGGCGGCCAGATGTCGGCGGGCAGCACCGACGTGGTCGCCTGCAGGATGTCCTTGGGCAGGTCGACGAGTACGGGCCCGGGTCGTCCGGTGGAGGCGAGGTGGAACGCCTCGGCGATCGTGCGCGGGATGTCGTCCGCGGAGGCCACCAGGAAGTTGTGCTTGGTGATCGGCAGGGTGATGCCGCAGATGTCGGCCTCCTGGAACGCGTCCGTCCCGATCGCCGCGCTCGGCACCTGGCCGGTGATCGCCACCAGGGGCACCGAGTCCATGTAGGCGTCCGCGATCGGCGTGACCAGGTTCGTCGCGCCCGGCCCGGACGTCGCGATGCACACGCCCACCCGTCCGGTGGCCTGCGCATAGCCCTCGGCGGCGTGCCCGGCACCCTGCTCGTGACGGACCAGGATGTGCCGGAGGCGCTCGGCGTCGTACAACGGGTCGTACGCCGGGAGGATCGCGCCACCGGGGATGCCGAAGACCACGTCGGCCCCGGCGGCCTCCAGCGAAAGGACCAGCGACTGCGCTCCGGTGATCTGACTGCTCATCTGATCGTCTTCCTTGACGTTCCACGGTGGTGACGGGTGGGTGGGCCGGGCACAAAAAAACCCCTCGTGCCGAAGGCACTGAGGGGCGGCGCACGCAGTCCTAAGATCGGCTACGCGCGCTCCACAAGTACAGGAATCGCAGGTGCGAGGATGCCACTGAGCATGGCTCTAACCATGCCCCGACATCCCCGCCCCCGTCAAGCTCATCAACACCCTCGTCACCCAACACCGCGCCCACCGCGACGGTGCCAGGTACCCAAGACGCCGGCAGCCCACCCACACCCCTGGCACGTCGGCACCAGCCCCAAGCCTTCAGCGTGCCGTTACCGACCTCGGACTCCCCCGTGGATCTTGCCTGATGTGAACGGCGATCCAAGAACCTCCTGACGACCAGCTCCCGCCGTCGACAGGGCCGTTCACAGCGTGGCGGGTAGGCTCACCAGACCGGTGGATCATGAGATCGAGTACGTAAGTGGCTGCCGGAGCGACCACTTACGTACTCGATCTCATGATCCGACGCTTCTGACGCCGGGAGCTTCGTGCGGCTCTGGCCGGAAATACCTACGTCACGTGGGCAGCTGACAGCGCCCCGGTGTCTCCGCTTCGTCTGGCACCGGGGTGGGCCTGAGGTGAGGTGATAGGTGTCATGTCGGCGTCAGCTCCCAGGGTGACATGCAGGTGTGGCGCTCAGGCGACGACTGGGGCCAACGGAATAAAAACGGGCGGAAAAAACATAGGCAAAGATGCTGGACAAGATATCACACAAGCAAAAAGAGTTAATTCCGTCATGACGGGATGACGGGATGACGGGATGACGGGATGACGGGATGACGGGAAACTTGCATGGCGAGGAGAGTTGTTCCCGCCGTCGCGGGATCGGCGTTCCCTGTCCGCGAGGGGAAACGGGTGGTTCAGGGCTGAGCCGGCGGTGGTTGTTCGAGGATGTCCGCGAGGGCGTCGGTAAGGCTGCCGTGGCGTATGCTCCACACGAGCATCGCCCGCCATGTCTCGTCTTTCGACACTGCTCTGCCGGTACGACGCCGGAGGTCGCGGACGAGATCTTCGAGTGCCTCCTCCTCGGCGAGGGTGAGGTTGACCGTGGTCTTACGTGGCCGGGCGGCCGGCGGCACGCCTGCGACCCTGCCGAATGGGACCAGGGCAGATCGGGCCCGCCGTCCAGAAAGACTCGACAGCGTTCTACCAGGAACAGGTCCGCCGCCAGGAACAGCTGTGGGGATCGAAGCGGCCGGCGACGGACTGGGCGAGCCGTCGGAAGTATCCGCGGGATCGGGCCTCATCGGCCATCGACCGGCCGTCCTCCACCGACGAGCGGGGCAGGACGTCCGTGGACGTCGAGCAGATGGCGCCAGGCAGGCATGGGAGCGCTCCGGAGGTCCGTGGAATACGCGAATTCCCGTGCTCTCGCCTGAGAGCGGGGGCACGGGGCAGGCGAAACCGAAAACAGCCTGCGCGCCCGGTGTGCGGCACAGGAGACAACGACGCGAAAGACAACGGAACGAAACAGTACATCGACAGAATGTCGCCAGACGCCGTTGTCTGCACCACCGGCCTGCCCAGCAGGCGACTACCCGGGATCGGGGTCGGCAAGCGCGCCGAGCGCAAACACGGTCACGGTACGCAGTGTGCCATGCAAAGCGTCACCATGTCGAACATATACACATAAAAGGCGACCATCGTTTCCCTGTTGTTTTCCACGTAACAGAACCTTCGCTGGCAACGTGCCAGCAACAGGAAGGCGGGCAAGCGCTCGTCAGGAACCGTCAGAAGGCTGTCGTCAGGGTGCGGTGTCAGGGTGTGGCGTCGAGGTTGGCCAGGAAGTGGGCGGCTATGGGGGCCGCGGACTGGGCGCCGAAGCCGCCGTCCTCGACGATGACCGCGAAGGCGACGTTGCCGCGGTAGCCGACGAACCAGCCGTGGGTCGGCGGCGGGCTGCCGTCCTTGTACTCGGCGGTGCCGGTCTTGCCGCGCACCTCACCGGGGAAGGCCACGCTGTTCGCCGTCCCCTCGGTGACCACCGCCCGCATGAAGTCCTGCAGCGTCGGGACCACCGCCGCCGGCAGCGGGTTGCTGCGCGGCGCCGTGCCGGTCACGAACGGCTGGTGCCAGGTGCCGCTGGCGGCCGCCGCTGCCACGCTGGCCATCTGTAGCGGGCTCGCGTTCACCTTGCCCTGTCCGATGGCGTCCGACGCCGATTCCACAGCGTCCTTCGGCGTCGGGAAAGAACCGCCGACGCTCGCTATCGGCAGTGGCTGGCTGCCGTCGAAACCATAGAGTTTCGCGGCCTGCTCCAATGCCGTGTCCGGCAACGACTGCTCCAGCCGGATGAACGCGGTGTTGCAACTGCGGGCGAACGCCTCCCGCAACGGGATAACACCGAACTGCTCGGCCTCGGCGTTATTGAAGGTGCGCCCGCCGACCGCCACGGTCTGGGTGCAGTCCAGCGGGGTGTTCGCGTCCTTCCCCGCGATCAGCGCGGCGGTCGCCGTGACAATCTTGAAGGTGGACCCCGGCGGATAATGGCCGTTGATCGCCCGGCCGTACCCGTTGAGCGGGTGGTTCACCAGGGCGAGGACACCGCCGGTGCGCACGTCGACGGCCACCAGCGCCCCGGTGGGCTTGGACGCGGCCGCCATCGCGGCCTCGCCGGCCCGCTGCACCTTCAGGTCCAGCGTGGTCTGCACGTCCTTGCCGTCGGTCATCGGGTACGACCGCAGGGTACTGACGGTCTCGTTGCGCTCGTTGCGGACGACCACCGTGCCGCCCTGCGGGGCGAGGACCGCGTCGTGGACGCGCTGCAGTCCCGACAGCGGGGCCACCTGGCCGACCAGGTTGCCGGCGAGCTCCGCGTCGCCGCTCAGCGGCTGGCCGTTGGCGTCGACCAGCTGGCCGCGTTTACCCTTGGACGTCGTGCGGTCCAGCCGCAGGCCGGGTGCTGCCAGCGCGGGGTGGATCGCGTCCGGCCGGGCCTGGACCTTCCATGCCTTCCCCTGACGGGCGAGGTGCAGCACGCCGTCATAGCCGTACGGCTCGGGGAAGCTGGCCAGGGTGAGCAACGCCGAGTAGCCGACCGTGGCGGTCGAACCCGTCCGCTCCAACGCACCCGGGACGAAACGGGCCCCGGTCACGTTCAGCCTGGTCCGGGCGTCGGCCATGGACGTCACGAGCTGGTCAACGTTGATCGTCCCCGGCACGGCCACCGCGGTCACGCCGGCCCTGCCCTGCTCCTGCGCGGCCGTGAGCGCGACGCTGGCGGCGGGCACCGCGCTGGGCCCGGCGCTGGCGGGCCCGGCGCTGGCGGGCCCGGCC
>NZ_CAKKTL010000261.1:0-6914 GCF_920664355.1 Protofrankia sp. CiP1_Cm_nod2 | reverse complement strand
CGCTCCCACCGCGGCCCGGCGAGCCCGGCAGCCCCGGCAGCCCCGGCAGCCCCGGCAGCCCCGGCAGCCCCGGCGGGCCGGAGGAGCGGCCCGACCGGCCGCTGCTGGACGTCGCGACCATCCACGAGCGGGTGCGCAACCGCTTCCCGGGCCTGGCCACCGAGCTGCCGGCACACCCGGCGCTCGACGGCCCGCTGGCCGCGGCCGGGTTCGCCCTCGAGTGGGACGCGGCCCGCGACGGCTACATGCCCCCGCACGGCCTGCTCTCCTCGACCGGGACCGGTTCGACCGGGCTTGGCTCGCGGGCGGCGCCGGTCGTCCGCCAGCCCACCGGCCTGGGCAGCAGGCCGGCGCGCACGGTGTTCGACAGCCCCGACCGGGCGGCCGCGGCACTCGCCGAGCAGCGGCTCGCCGCCGCCGCCGAGGCCGGCGGTTTCCGGGCGCTCACCGTCCGGCGCAACCACTATCTGGCCGCCCGCGCGGAGCTGGCCAGGCCGCACCGGTTCGCCGCCGAGCCGGTCGACGTCGCGGCCGTGTTCCTCGACGCGCTGCACGCCGAGGTCGATCCGCGGCCCAGGCCGACCTGGGCGACGATTCTGCGCGCCGACGCCGCCGAGCCGGGCAGCCGGGAGGCCGGCAACCTCGCCGAGTACGTCCGGACGGCCTGGGAGCGGGCCGCACCACCGCTCGCCGAACTGGTCGACACCCCCGCCAGCCGCACCGAGCCCGACGGCGCTAGGCCCGACGGCGCTGGGTCCGACGGCGCTGGGTCCGACGGCGCTGGGTCCGACGGCGCTGGGTCCGACGGCGCTAGGTCCGACGGCGCTAGGCCCGGCCGCACTGAGCGCGGCCGCACCGGGCCCGGCGGCCGGCCGGCGCCGCTGCTGCTGCACGACGCCGGCGTGTTCGGCCGCTACGGCGGCCGCGGGCTGGACGTGCTGTTCGCGCTCGCCGAACGGGCCCGCGCCGACGGCCGGCCGCTGTGGGTGCTGTGCCCGACGACCGAGCCGACCCGCCCGCCGCGCCTCGACGGCGCCCTCGTCCAACTGGTGACCGAAAGCGAGTGGATCGCCCTGCCCGACGCCTGGGTCACCAACCGGCACCGATCCGCCGACGAGGACCCCGACCTCGCCGGCAAGGCATCCTGACGAGACGACCGACCGAGCCCCACGGACGCGGCACCACGCAAGTCCGGTGGGGCCACTCGAACGCCGGTCAAGTAGCGCGGATCCCATCCACGACCACCCGCACAGGCCATGATCCAGGAGAGTTTGTCGTTGTGTACGTTTTTTGGCCGCAAAAGCGTACATAACGACAAAATTACGCCGATCTTCTCTGGCGGCCGACGTCCATCGAAGCGTGCCATCGTTCAGGAGGGATACGTATGGTTACCTGACCGGCGCTCTCGGCCCGCCTGAAACCGTGAAGGCGCCCGAGATTGCGTTTTTTGGGTCTGCGAGGCATGCCGGCCGCGCGAATGATGATCTGCCGAGCGACACGGGCGAGGCTTCCCGGAGCTGTCAGCGACCACACGTATATTCGCATGTATGTTCGATCGCATCATGGGGTGGCTGCCCGCCCGCGGCGCTCGCGTCCACTACGCTGACGGCGTGGCGGAGCCGGGCATCGAGGAGCAGGCGGAGCTCGTCGCGCTGCTTCGGCAGCGGCCGCGCGGGCTCAGTTGGCTTCAGCTCGCCGGTGCCGTGCTGGAGAGCGGGAGTGCTACGGCGGCGCGGGCACAGCTTGTCGCTGACAGCCTCTTCGGCGACGACGACCATGCCGTGCTGCTCGACCGGGCGCGGGACGAGGTCCGTGGCTGGCGTGCGGCCGGGCTGGAGTTCCTCTCGATCGCCGACGAGCGCTATCCGGCGCGCGTCCGCGACATCCACGAGGCTCCCCCGTTCCTGTTCGCCCGCGGCCGCCTGCTCGCCGATGACAGGGCCGTGTCCGTCGTGGGTTCGCGCAAGGCGTCGGAGCGGGGCCTGAAGATGGCCAGGTCCATCGCTGACACGCTGGTGTCGATGGATCTCACGGTGGTTGCCGGTCTCGCGGCGGGGATCGACACCGCCGCCCACGAGACCGCCCTCGCCTGCGGTGGACGCACCGTGGCCGTCATCGGCACCGGGATCAACAGGTGCTACCCGACCGCCAACCGCGGGCTTCAGGAGCGCATCGCGAAAACAGGGCTGGTGCTGTCGCAGTTCTGGCCGGACGCGCCGCCTCAGCAGCGTAACTTCCCGATGCGCAACGCGGTGATGTCCGGCTACGGCATCACCACGATCGTCGTCGAGGCGGGCGAACACAGCAGCGCCCGCATTCAGGCCCGGATGGCGGTGCACCACGGCCGGCCGGTGATCCTGACCGATCTCGTCGTCGACAGCACCGAGTGGGGCAGAGAACTCGTCGGTCGTCCCGACGTCTACGTCGCGTCGTCGATCGCCGAGGTGACAGCCGTGGTCGACAAGCTCGCCGAACGCCCGAGCCAACTGGAAGCGGTTCTCAGCCAGATCACCGTCTGATGGTCACCCGCTCACCCGCTCTCGACACACTCCGCGACCTCATCGGCAGAACAGGAAGTCTGTTCCTCTGCAATGTCCGATGGGTGCAGTTCCGCTCCAGCGATGTGACTATGAGATGATCATTCTGCCGTGCAATGGGGCACGTATTGGCGGTCCTCAGGGTCTGCCGTTCGAATCAAGATCCTGGACGCGAGCTTGGATGAGGGGGAGGATCTCTGCTACCGCTCTGTCCACAGACGCTGCAAGTACTTCTGCGTTCAGCTTGCGGTGAGGGATGTGGGCCAGCTTGTCGCGTAACGCAATGGCGCCGCTATAGGCGTATGTCACGCTTCCGTGCGAGGCCTGCTTCAACATCTCGCCGAAGGTGAGCATGCAGTACGCGAGCGAGAGCAGTCGCCCGTCGCCTGCTTTCGGTATTCCGTCACGAGAGATCGATAGGGCACGGTCCAGTGCCGCCCGCGCGTCGAGCAGGCATACAAGTTCGCGGCGTTCGCGATCAGCGGGGGTGGCGGTCATGCCGCCCCGCGTGCGTCGTCGAGGTATTCGGTTTCCTCCACGTCCACACCGGGGCCGCGGGGGACGACTTCCACGGTGGCGTCGATAATCGTGGAAAGGTCGGTTTCGAAACCGGTGATGTCGAAGTAGGAGCGGCCTTCGTCCAAGGTCGCCACGAGCTCTCCGGGCTCCGCGCTCAGCGCGAAGGAACGCAGGCCGTAACGGCGCCCCAGCTCGTGGATCGTCGCCGCGTTGGCCCGCAGCCGCGCGGGGCTGGCGAGTCTCATCGCGTGGCCTCTCCTCTGGGACGGGCGCGAGTGGTCTGCTGGTCCGACGTCTGCTTGACAATATCTCGTAGCCGCTCGTCTTCGGGCACCCGCAGCCACTCCTCGGCGCCGACCGCCCGGGCCTCGGCGGTGGTCGTCGGCTCCCTGCTCGGCCGGTTGGCGAACCAGCCGCCGCTGCCGTCGTCGAAGACGAGGTAGCCGAAGAAAGCCCGCCAGCCGAACGCCAGGTGCATGCGGCCCCAGGTCGAGGGGATGCCGGTGTGGTCCAGCCGGGCGCCGAAGTCGAGCAGGCCGGTGTGGCGCGGCCGGGGGCGACCGGGCCGGATGAGCCCCTGCACGGCCGAGCGGATGCCGTCCGCGTCGATCAGGACGTCCGCGGTGGCCCGGGTGCCGTCCGTAAAGCAGGCGGGCACCCCGCCGCCCGCCTCGCCAGGCTCAGGTCGGTGGCGGCGCTGCTCGGTCTGGTCACGGCCGTGGTCGCCTGAGTTCGGTCATTTGGTTAGTGCCTTGCCCGATCCGCCGACGAGGACCCCGACCTCGCCGGCAAGGCATCCTGACGAAACGATCGGACGAGAGCCCTACGGACGCGGCACCATGCAAGCCCTGTGGGGCCGCTCGGCCCGCCTGAAACCGTGACGCCGTCCGTGATTGCGTTTTTTGGGGCTGCGAGGCATGCTGGCCGTGTGAGTGATGATCTGTTGAGCGATCCGGACGACGACCTGCTGACCACGGGCCACGTCGCGGAACTGCTCGGCTGCTCGCGCCAGCACGTGGTCGATCTCTGCCGGCGGGGCCTCCTGCCGCATACCACTGTCGGCACGCATCGCCGCATCCGCCGCGGCGATCTCACACCGTTTCTCCCGGCCGAACTGACCCGCGACCAGGCCCGTTCGCTGTGGCTGCATCAGGCCGTTGCCGGCCGGCTCGTCACTGATCCGGACGGTGTTCTTCAAGCCGCCCGGGAGAACCTGACACGGCTGCTTGAGATTCATCCCAGCGGGGTGACCCGGCACTGGCTCACCATCTGGCAGGACATGCTCGACGCCGGGCCCGACGTGGTGCTGGAGATCCTGACCTCCACCACACCGCACGCCCGCGACCTTCGACAGAACTCGCCGTTCGCCTGCGTCCTCCCGGAAACGGACCGACAGGCAGTCCTGACAGCGTTCCGCGCCAACTGGCGACGGACACACGCGGCATGCAACCGGAGCCCCACGACTGCGTGATCGCGAAGCTGGTTGCGGGTCGTGAGAAGGACTTCGCCTTCGCCGACGCGCTTGTCCAAGCCGGGCTGATCGACCCACACGTCCTCGAGAAGCAGCCGAGCAGCGTCCCCGCACATTTCGCTACGATCAAGAGAATCGGGATGTGCCCCCGCGGCCAGCAGACCTTCGGTCAGGGCGTATCCGTATTGACGCCTGAAGCCACAGAGCGCATACTCTGAGCGCCCTGGGATACACGCCCCAGCGGAAGTGGCGCCCCGACCCTCCGGATGGTGGGTGCGGGGCGTTTGCGCTGTTCAGACATGGTGCACCGTGATCGGGCCATGCAGGGCGAGATACTCACTACGCCTACACGCCTGCCATGCCTGGCCCATCACCCCCACGCTCCACCCATTACGCGAACTGATCGACAAGCTCGCAGCCGGGCATCGGCTCCGCCTCTATCTACCCCCGTAGATCACAAAGGAGCTACCAAGCACAAAAAACCACCGATGGACAGACTTCCATCCCCGAATAAGATAGACATCATGAACGATACAAGCAGCCGCCATCACGATCTAATTTCCGAGGGATCGTACTTGCTCGATAAATCGCGGCCGCGCTGGGGGTGAGCTGGCATACCGCGCATGGCGGGTTCATCAGTGTCGCCGCGGCGGCGGGGATCGTAACCACCGAACAGACTACGACCATCACCTCAGCCCCGGGTCCGGATGCTGATGCCACCATGGCCGGGGCTGACGCCGGGGCCACAGGTGAGCAGCGGCCTGGTTCGCAGACGGCCCGGTCGGTGTCGAGCCCGCTGCCTCCGGTGGAGGTGCTGGGGTTGGACGACCAGCGCCGCGGACGTCCCCGCTGGCACCGTGACCCGACCAGTGGGCGGTCTGTCACCGACGCGGATCGCTGGCAGAGCGTTCTGATCGACGCCACGGGTGGCCATGGCCTGCTCGGGGTCGTGGAGAGCCGCGCCGCCACCCCGGTCGTCGACTGGATCACCGCCCGGCCCGCCCCATGGAGGGCCGGCGTCCGGGCGGTGACGATCGACATGTCCACCGTCTACCGGACCGCCGCGCGGGCCGTGCAGGCCGCGCTACCGTACCCGATGGTCGCGGTCGACCCGTTCCACGTCGCCCAGCTCGCGAACAAGGCGGTCGGCGACGTCCGCCGCCGGGCCACCCACCGGCTCCGCGGTCGCCGTGGCCGTGCCACCGGCCCCGAGTACACGATCAAAACGCTGCTCCTGACCCTTGGCGCATACTGTTCCAAAGGTGAGCGATGCGACCGGAATCGAGACAGACGCCGATGTGCAACAAGAAGTTCCTCTCCGGCGCAACGAGGGCTTCCGTATGCTGTGGATCGGCCAGCTGCTCTCCGATACCGGCTCAGGGATCGGCCTGCTCGCCTACCCGCTGCTTATCCTGGCGCTGACCCACTCGGTGGTGCTCGCCGGGGTGGTGGGGACGTCGCGGGCAATTACCCTGTTGTGCCTGCAGCTGCCCGCCGGTGCGTTCTCTGACCGGTTCGACCGGCGGCTGACGATGATCATTTGTGACATCATGCGCGCGGTCCTGCTGGCCCTGCTCGGCATCCTGATCGTGACCCATCTCGCGTCCTGGCCGGTCGTCCTGGTCGTGTGCCTGATCGAGGGAGGCGCAGGCGCCATCTTCAACCCGGCGGCTGCCGCGGCGCTGCCGGGGATCGTGCCGGACAGGCAACTGGAGCAGGCGTCGGCCGCCACCGAGGCCAGGACCTACGCTGCCGCCCTGGCCGGCCCGGCGCTCGGCGGGGCTCTTTTCGGGCTGGGCCAGGCCGTCCCGTTCCTCGCCAATGCCGTCTCCTACGTTGTCTCGTTCGGCACGGTGAACAGGATCCGGGGGCAGTTCCGACCGGAGAACGCGGCCGAGCGCAAGGCGTTGTGGCGCGAGGTGGCCGATGGCCTGCAGGTCGTCTGGCAGGTGCCGATCCTGCGCGCGGTAGCGATAACGGCACCCTTGATGAACTTCGCCTTCACCGGCGTGATCTTCACCGTCACGCTCGCGCTGCGTCATCACGGTACCTCCACTGCGGTGATCGGCCTGGTGCAGGCGACCATCGCGGCCGGCGGGCTGCTCGGCGCCATAGTGGCGCCCCGGCTGCAGGGGCGCATGCGCCTAGGAGCCCTGGCCACCACGATCACTCTGGCTGGGGCCCTGCTGTTCGGCGCTGCGGCACCGCTCCTCCCGTCGCCGCTGGTGGCGGCGCCGATCGCCATAGCGCTGCTGCTCGCGCCGGCCGTGAACGCCGCGCTGTTTGCCGTGACGCTCCGCAGTGCACCGGCAGAAATGCGCGGCCGAGTCATCAACACCGTGGTCATGGCGACTACCGCGCTGGCTGCGCTGGCGCCGCTGACCGCT
>NZ_CAKKTL010000260.1:0-6921 GCF_920664355.1 Protofrankia sp. CiP1_Cm_nod2 | reverse complement strand
CCGGGACCATCGACCTGCTCGTCGTCGGCGCCGGCCCGGCCGGCTGCGCCGCCGCCCTGCGCGCGCTGCAGCTGCGGCCACACACCCGCGTCGTGCTGCTCGACGCCGCGGACTTCCCCCGGGACAAGGCCTGCGGTGACGGCATCGCCCCACACGGCCTGGACGTCCTGCGCGCGCTCGGCGTGCCGGACGCGGCCGCCGGGTTCACGCCGGTGGACCGGATGCGGCTGCGCGCGCCGGGCGGCGCGCAGGTGGCGACCCCGTGCCCGCGGGCGAACTACGTGGTGCCACGCAAGATCTTCGACGCCCGCCTGGTCGCCGCCGCCCGCGCGCGCGGAGCCGTCCTGCGGCGCGAACGGGTGCGCTCGGTGGTGGCGGGCGGCGCCGCCGGCGATCCGGTGCTGGTCAACGGCCACCTGCGGGCCCGGGTGGTGATCGGGGCGGACGGGGCGAACTCGGCCACCCGGCGCGCCCTGGGCATCGGGCCGAACCCGCCGGAGGCGCTGGCCATCGCCGTGCGCGGGTACGCCGACGCGCCGTCCGCCGACCGCCCGCCCGAGCAGCTCATCGAGATGACCGACCAGGGCTGGCCGGCCTACGCCTGGTCGTTCCCGATCGGGGACGGCCGCGCCAACATCGGCTACGGGATGCTGCGTTCCAAGCTCGACGAGATGCACGGCGACGGTGGCGGCGGCGATGGTGGCGGCGATGGTGGCGGTAGCGGCCGGGCCGTCCTGTACGGCACCCTGGCCCGGATGCTCGCCGACCAGCCCGCGTATCCCGGGACGCTGCGCGCCCACCACCTGCCCCTGTCGACCTGGCGGCCCCGCCAGCCCGACGGCCCGGTGCTGCTCGCCGGGGACGCCGCGTCACTGATCAACCCGCTCACCGGTGAGGGCATCTACTACGCCCTGCTGTCCGGCTCGCTCGCCGGCCAGGCCGCCGTCACCGCCGCGCCGGGCGCGGCCGGCGCGGCCTACCGGCACGCCCTCGACCGCGAGCTCGGGCGGCACCTGCGCCACACCACTCTGCTGGCCGAGCTCGCCGGCCGGCATCGCACCCTGATGGACGCCGCCGTCGCGGCCGCGAGCCACCGCACCGAGCTCTTCGACACCCTGCTGGAGATCGGCCTGGGACGCGGCACAATCCCCACCGCGTCACTGGCCCGGCTGGCCGTGCGCAAGCTGGTGGCCGGCTGGCGGTGAGCGCACCGGCCGGGGCGGGCGATGGGCCGTCAGCCAGCTGGTGCCCTCGTGCCGCCGGCATCCCGCCGCGCCGGCCGTGCCGCGCCGGCCGTGCCGCTCCCGGCTCGTCCCGCCGGCCGGTCCGTCCCGCGGTCGGCGGCGCGGCCACAGGACGGTCGACCAGCTGCTGGCCGCTACGGCAACGCGCCGTGGCAGCCAGCAGCTGCTACAGAAAGTTACAGATTCAGAACGTTACAGGTTGGCGACGTCGGCCTGCTTGGCCCGGACGGCCTCGGCGGCAGCGGACAGCGCGGCCTTCTCCTGCTCGGACAGGTCGATCTCCACGACCTTCCTCACGCCGCCGCGGCCGATCTCGGCGAACACGCCGAGATAGACACCGGAGATGCCGAACTCGCCGTCCACCCACGCGCATGCCGGTATCACCGCGCCGGAGTCCTCGGCCACGGCCTTGACCATCCGGGCGGCGGCGGCGGACGGCGCGTAGTACGCCGACCCGGTCCTGAGCAGCGCGACCACCTCGGCCCCGCCGTTACGGGTCCGGGTCACCAGCTCCTCGATCTTCTCGGCGGGGAGCAGGTCGGCGAGCGGCTTGCCGTCCACCGTGGAGTGCGAGGGCACCGGGACCATGGTGTCGCCGTGCGAGCCCAGGGTGAGCGTGCGCACCGACTTCACCGGCACGCCGAGCTCCACCGCGACGAAGTTGGTAAAACGGGCGGTGTCGAGCAGGCCGGCCTGGCCGATGACCCGGCCGCGGGGGAAACCGAGGACGTTCGCGGCGAGCGCGGTCATCTCGTCCAACGGGTTGGACACCACGATGACAACGGCCTCGGGCGAGGTCTTCGCGATGTTCTCCGACACCTGTCGGACGATCTTCGCGTTGACCTCGATCAGGTCCAGCCGGCTCATGCCCGGCTTGCGCGGCAGGCCGGCGGTGATGACGACGACGTCCGACCCCTCGGTGTCGGCGTAGTCGTTCGTCCCGACAACCGTGGTCTCGAAACCCTCGATCGGCCGCGACTGGTTCAGGTCGAGAGCGAGCCCCTGCGGTTTGCCCTCGATGATGTCGGTGAGGACAACCGTGTCGAAAATGTCGTACTCAGCAAGGCGCTGCGCGGTCGTGGAACCATAGAAACCAGCTCCGACAACGGTTACCTTCCCACCCATCGGTGTCAGCCCCTCAGTTTTTCGATGATGGCGTCAATGTATTCCGCCGTCCCGTCGGCGGCCGGGCCGGTACGGTCCGGCTTCGGATCGTGGATGGCGCCGAAACCGCAGCCCACGAACGAGGCAGCCGCCGCGGGCACTCGAGCCGCCGTCTCGGTGTACCCGGGCCCGCTCCCGTCACCGGGGATCAGGGGGACGCTATGAGCCGGCATGTGTGCTGTTCGCCCCGCTTAGCTGAACATGGTATTCGGATGATGTTCGGACAATGCTCCGGATATCGAGAGGCTACCGCGATCGCCTGCGAGATGGGCGGCGAACTCCGCCCCTCGGGCCGGCCGGGCCGCCCGCGGGACCACCGGGATCGCCGCAACGGATGCTCCGCCCCGAATACCCGCCGGCAGCGGCCCCGCCGCCGCGCGCCGCCGAGTGCGACATTCCTGAGCCCGCCCCGGCCACGGCCGGTACGAGCCCGGCCGCTCACCGCGGAACGCCCACCGGGAGCGGCACTCCCCAGCCACAGCTGGCACAGATCCTGGCCGCCCACCGCTGGATGCCGGCCAGGGGATGACGACCGCGGCCGCCACGGCCCTCATGACCCCGGGGCCGGTACCGCCAACGTCACCGCGATGATCGTCACGCCGAGTGCCGCGAGCGTCGCGACATCGAAAACCCTGCTCCGGACGGCGAGCAGCCCGGCCCGCCGGGCAGGAAGGACCAGCCGCAGGACGGCCCCGGCGAGCAGGACGATGCCCAGCCCGAGCAGCCCGCGTCGCCAGTGATCCTGTGACACGAACACCAGAGCGACGATCGCCGCGCCCAGCACGACCGTGAGCACCGGGTCCCAGCCCGGCGGCGAGCGTCTCCGGGCCAGGTGCTGCCGGCGGCCGGCGCTCATAGTGGGGTCACCAGCACCGGCACCGGCACGGCCGCGCCCCGCCGGCCGGGAGGCCGGCCGGAACCGGCAGCCCCTGTCCGGACACGGTTCCCCTGCCACTCACCCCGACCACGCAGGGCAGTCTATGCCCACCGGGAAGGCGGCCTCCGGCCACGGCAGCCCACCGGCAAGGCGGCCCCACGGCCACGGCAGCCCACCCGGAAGACAGCCTCCAGACCGCGGTGGCCCTTGAAGGCGTTGGGACGGGCGTTCGGACGTGGTGCCGGTACGGCGACCCCGCGGTCACGTCGCGTCCCGGGAGCCGCCGAGACCTGCCGATCAGGCTGTCCCGTCCTGTCCGAGCAGGTCCAGGGCATTATCGATCTTCAGGTGGGCGGAGCGCCCAGTGCCGCGCCGGCAATCGCGAAAACTTACGATCATTCGTCGGATCGCAATTTTTTAGACCCCGGGTGAAGCCTCCACACGGGACTAGGGGACACTTCCGCCGCAACCACCGGAATGGGACCGGAGTGGAGGGAGTGGGCCGTGACAGACGAATCGCCACACAGCAAGAAGTTGCAGGAGCTGATGTTCCGGGCTTGGGAGACCTTCGGGGACGCCCGGCACCTGGACAACGACGACCGGGTGTTCGTCCAGGCTCTCGCGCGGCAGACGGCGGACAGGATCTCGGTCCTGTACGGCGCGAGCTGGCGGGAGGCCCTGGACTGGGTGGCGCAGCGTTACGTCCCCACCAACGACACACCCGGTGGGGCCATCCCGGCGTCCTCGAACGGCACTACCACGAGCACGTCGCGGCGTGGGGCGGCAGCGGCGGAGTCCGCGTCCATCTCATGAGGCGTCGGTGCCGTCCGGCCGCCACGCACGGACCCGGACGGCACCGACGACCAGGTACGCACGCCACAGGTACGCGCGTCACAGCGGCGGGCCGACGATGCCGTCGCCACCGAGACGCCGGCTGTGCGGCCGACGTCCGCCCGTGACCCCGACATCGACCCGGCCCCGCCGGCCGCCGCACCCTGGTCAGGACGCGGCGGATTCGGACGTCGTTTCCGCTGAGCGCCATTTCCGCTGAGCACTGTCAGTAAGCACCGCGTCCACGGGCCCGAAGGCTCGGGACGCTTCTGGCGGCTACCGTCAGTGCGTGACTGTCAGTGCGTGAAGTGCCGGACGCCGGTGAAGTAGAGGGCGATCCCGGCGTCCCGCGCGGCCGCCACGACCTGCTCGTCGCGGACGGACCCGCCCGGCTCGACAACCGCGCGGACCCCGGCGTCGATGAGCACCTGCAGCCCGTCCGGGAAGGGGAAGAAGGCGTCGCTGGCGGCCACCGCCCCCTTCACACGGTCACCTCCGCGGGCCACCGCGAGCCGGGCGGCGTCCACCCGGTTCACCTGCCCCATGCCGACACCGACCGTGGCGCCGTCGGCGGCGACGAGGATCGCGTTCGACTTCACCGACCGGACGGCCTTCCAGGCGAAGGCGAGGTCAGCCAGGGTGCTCTCGTCCGCGGGCGAGCCGGCCTCCAGCGTCCAGCCCGAGGGGTCGTCACCGGCGGCGTCCAGCGCGTCGCGGGACTGCAGCAGCAGCCCGCCGGAGACCTGGCGTATCTGCACCCCGTGCGGGTGCGGCGGCAGGGGGCTCTCCAGCAGGCGGACCGAGGGCTTGCGGGCCAGGATCTCCACTGCCCCGTCGTCGTAGCCGGGTGCCACCACGACCTCGGTGAAGATCTCCGCGATCTGCCCGGCCAGGGCGACGCTGACCGGGCGGTTCGTCGCGATGACCCCGCCGAAGGCGGACACCGGGTCGCAGGCGTGCGCCTTGCGGTGCGCGTCGGCGATGTCACGGCCGATCGCCAGGCCGCAGGGGTTGGCATGCTTGATCACGGCTACGGCCGGTTCGCCGAAGTCGGCCACGGCGGAGCGGGCCGCCTCCGCGTCGGTGAAGTTGTTGAACGACATCGGCTTGCCGTGCAGCTGCCGGGCGTCGGCAAGCCCCGGCCCGTCGTTCTCGGCGACGTACAGCGCGGCCCGCTGGTGCGGGTTCTCGCCGTAGCGCAGCACCTCGGCGCGGCGCCACACCGCGGCGACCGTGTCCGGCCAGCCGGACTCCCGGGCGACCTGGTCGGGGGCGCCCACACTGGCGAACCAGGACGCGACCGCGACGTCGTAGGCGGCGGTGTGGGCGAAGGCGCGGGCGGCGAGCCGGCGGCGGGCGGCCAGGTCGAAACCACCGGCCCGGATCGCAGCGACCAGCTCCGGGTAGTCCGCCGGGGAGACCACCACGGCCACGGTGTGATGGTTCTTCGCGGCGGCCCGGATCATCGCCGGGCCGCCGATGTCGATCTGCTCGATCACCTCGTCCTCGGGGGCACCGCCGGCCACCGTCTCCCGGAAGGGATAGAGGTTGGACACGACGAGGTCGAACGGCTCGATGTCGAGCTCGGCGAGCGTCTCGGCGTGCTCGACGTTGCGCAGGTCGGCGAGCAGACCGGCGTGCACCCGCGGGTGCAGCGTCTTCACCCGCCCGCCGAGGATCTCGGGGAACCCGGTGAGGGTGCTGATCGGCGTGACGGCCAGGCCGTGCCGGGCGAGGACCTGCGCGGTCGAACCGGTGGAGACGATCTCTACCTCGGCCTCGGCGAACACGGCCGCCAGCTCGGCCAGACCGGTCTTGTCGTAGACGCTGACCAGCACCCGCCGGATGGGGCGCCGCCCCGTCGCGACCAGTTCGCCGCCACCGGACGAGGCCGCGTCGATGGGCGGGGAATCCTGCGCTCCCGCCACCGGCTCGTCGGCCGAGGACTCCCGCGGGACCTGTGCGGATGTCATGTCCCCTCCTCCGACCGGACGATCCGGCCGATCGTCTGTACGTACAGGACGCGCTCCACCGCCTGGATGCGGCTACGCAGGGTCTCTTCCGTGTCGGACGCTTCCACGCCCACCGTCGCCTGCGCAAGGATCGGCCCGGTATCGACGCCTTCGTCGACCCAGTGGACCGTGACACCACTGACCTTCACCCCGTGCGCGAGTGCGTCCCGGATGGCGTGGGCGCCGGGGAAGGCGGGCAGCAGCGACGGGTGGGTGTTCACCGTGCGGAAACGTCCGATGACCCGCTTTCCGAGAATCTTCATGTAGCCGGCGAGCACCAGCAGATCCGGATCATAAGCGGCGATCCGCTCCGCCGTGGCCTCGTCGAACGCCTCCCGGCGCGGGAAATCCTCAAGACGGACGGTGAAGACCGGGGTACCGGCGGCCACCGCCCGGTCCTGCGCGCCGGTGCCGAAGCGGTCCGTGCCCACGGCAACGACCTCGGCGCCGAAGGATGGATCCCGGCAGGCGTCCAATACGGCCTGCAAGGTGGTGCCCACCCCGGAGGCGAGAACAACCAGTCGAGCGGACACGGGACTCTCCGGAGAAGCAGGTGGCCGGCAACGCGCCGTCGAAGCCGACGGCACAGCCAGCGGCCAGGGACCGTTCCGCTCCGACTGTACTGACGTCAGGCGGCCTGTGCGCATCCGCCGGGAACGGCGTTGATCAGGACATAGCCCCTGCTCAGACGGGATGACGGGAGGCCCGGCAGGCCGGGTGGCCGACGCGCGGGCCGCAGTCGCCGGCCGGCGCCGCCGGCCCGGCGCGGTGTTCGCGCGGGACGGGGACCAGC
>NZ_CAKKTL010000259.1:0-6927 GCF_920664355.1 Protofrankia sp. CiP1_Cm_nod2 | reverse complement strand
ACACTAGCGCGGCGAATGACAGTCAGGCAGAGAATGACAGATAATCATCTCATCATGATCGCGACAGTCTGACCGGCGGCTTGCCGGCCGCCGCGGCACGGTCGGCTACGGTGATGACGTGGGACTGCACCTCGGTCAGCTCGACGAGGCCGACAGGCTGCTGACGAACGACCCGTTGGCGCTACTCATAGGCATGGTGCTGGACCGGCAAATTCGGTAAACAAGGAGCGGACCGGGACGTCGCCTCGAGATCCGTGTGTCGTCGACAACGGAAAGTGGCAGCGGTCTGGGTGGGTGCGTCGTGGGAACGAAGGTCGGGTCGCGGTGAGACATTGAGGCCGAATCATCCCGCCAACACCGCGGGCCGGGCTGCCGGAGCGAAGCACCACAATGGGCGACCGCGTCAGCATTTGACGGGCCAGAGCGTGCACCGGTATCGTGGCCAATACTTTCTCCCCTCCGTCCTCCGGGACTGGCGGGGCTTTTTTCTGGATCGGCTATGTCATGTCCCCGCGAGTCGCTGTCTTCCCCGGGACTGGCGGGACCGGAGTCAGTTCGGGATGGCTTCGTCGCACTGTGCCGCCCCTCGATCAGGCCGGCCGGCTTCAAGAAACGGCGTGGAACTCATACCGGCTCGCTCGTGAGGCGATACGCGGCATTAGGGTCGCTGTAGGTGGCGGTTGTTCTGGCGACCAGTCCCTCGGCGATCAGCTTGGTCAGCTCGTAACTAACCTGCCGATCGCCCAAGGAAAGGCGGGCGGCGATCTCCGCGCGGGTCAGTGGCGACTCGACGGCCAGGAGTTCCAGAACACGTTGTTTCCGTGTGATGGATTTACGAGTATCCCTGTTGCGGCCGGTCCTCACGTGTTGGTGACGCGGCTCGTGTTCAGGGAGTTCAGAGAAAAGTGTCGGGTGTGGATTCTCGGCCGCGTCGTCAAGGACGTACCTTGCCCATCGGCGCTGGTTGACCATTCTGACCACACCTCGTTGGACAAGATCCCCCAGCTCTCGACGAGCGACCTTGCTGTCTACCGCGAGTTCGATTCGGTACTCGTCGCTCGTCAGCGCCCGGCCAGTCCGAAGTACCGCGAGGGCCATCTCCTGTGTTGGAGAGACGCCCGGCTGCCCGAGCGAGTACAGCCAGGCCCGGGTGCTCTCGTCGAGCAAGGCCCTGTTTGGCATGATGACTCGAAAGTCGCTTATGTTGTCCTTGAACCTGGGCGGTACGAGCCCAGCCTGACGCAGGCTGTTCAGAACTGTGGGGATACCGGTCGCCCGCCCCTCGCACAGGGCCCTTCGATCGCGGTGGAAACGAACATTTTCGAGGATGTCGACGAGCGCCCGGTTACGAGCAGATGCGATGCTCTCGTCTCCCAGCCGGTCGATGGTGACGGGCCCGAAGAGCCCACCGGGCGAAATTACCTCGAGGCGATCGGGGTACATCTCGACATGGATGCGTGTCCCCCGGGACATCGGACTGTAGTCGCGGTGTGCTACAGCGTTGACCAAGATCTCACGAAGTGCCTCCAGTGGATA
Organism: Protofrankia sp. CiP1_Cm_nod2; assembly: GCF_920664355.1. Taxonomy (NCBI): domain Bacteria; kingdom Bacillati; phylum Actinomycetota; class Actinomycetes; order Frankiales; family Frankiaceae; genus Protofrankia; species Protofrankia sp. CiP1_Cm_nod2. The sequence continues at coordinate 5,391 of NZ_CAKKTL010000259.1, read as the reverse complement.
CTCCCAGCGATCTTCCCTGCCAATCCCCGTCACTATTCCGCGCCGGCTCATTCGGGCGTTCAGGACGTCAAAAACTTCTGCGAGAAGAATCGGTGCTGGTCCTTCAAGAATCTTGTCATCGAGGAATCGCTGTCCGTCTGGACCGGGCTCGCCCTTGCGTGGTGTAGGGTACGTGGTCACCGTGATCGCGCATCCGCGCAGTGAGTCAAAACCCTGTGGATCCCGGCCCAGCGCGAGCAGTCCACCCAGGGACGGCACGAGCTTCTTTTCACTCAGTGCACTTCTTACCAGCACTCCGCACCGGCTAAGTAGATCTTCGTCTTCCCGGCGGGCCAAGGTCGGTCGGGACCGGCGAAGGTCCCGTAGATAGTCCGCGACGAGTTCGTCGTGCAGATCGGCTCTGCTTGCTTCTTCGACGGGTTCCTTGTCGAAAGTCGGCTGGCCTCGGTTGATCAACAGTTGGCTTACTTCGTACGACGTCAGTCGATGATCCCCGTCCGAGATGCGGATGTACGAGCCGTTAGGCTGCCCTTTGCCCCGGAGATAACAGGGCTTGTCCGCCGGGTTGAGCTCCGGCACCTCGGCGACGACAAGGGTCCTGTCCTCGAGCTCCGGCAGGCTGATCAGAGGCATGAGCGGCGGAACGAGGCCGTCCCGACACAGCCCCGCGATGTCGGCGGCGAGCTTCGCGGCATGCGCGCACCCAGTCGCCGCGAATCCGCGCGCCTCGTCGAGGCCCAAGATCAGGGTGCCGCCGCCCGGCGTATTCGCGAATGCGCAAAGTGTCTGTATGGTCTCACCCGGCAACTTGTCGGTTGACGCCAGCTTGACCTCAAGACCTGTGTCATCCCGGCCGATTCGGCGAAGCGAGACAACGATCTCGGCCAGTCCGTCCGCATCCATGCCATCGCCTCCCGAGAGCCTGACGCGAGCCTAGCACGATGTTGTAAGGCTACCGAAATCTTGTTAGGCTTCGTTAGGTACGCTACGCGTCGATACTCGGATGCTGAGGTGGAGTCGGGACGTCCGCCCGTGTTGACCTTGGGCGGGTAGGTGAACCGGCGACCGTGGCCCACCATGTGCACGATCGAAGGCTCTGGCTGGCCGTCGAAGGGAAATCGACGATGGGACTGCATCTGAGTCAGCTCGCCGAGGCCGACGAGCTGCTGAACCGCCGTTGCGGGCGAGACAGTGTTCGCCAGCCGGCGGCTGGCAAACGGCTTCGGTGATCCCTTCGACGAGCTGGCCCGCTACACGGCGCGCAGTGCGTCACCCCCCTTCGCCGCGCTCCTGACGATCGCGGTGTGCGCCATGCTCGGCGGCGCCCGCTCGTTCGCGGCGATCGGGGAATGGACCGCCGACCTCCCCGCGGATGCCCGCGCCGGTCTCGGGATCGCCGGGCGGATCCCAGGCCCGGTGACGATCTGGCGGGTGCTGGTACGGGTGGACCCGGCGGCGTCGGAAGCCGCGATCAGAGCCTGGATCCGGGCCCGCCTCGACGCCGTCGACACCGCCGGGCACCAGCCGCCACGGCGCCACCGCCGTGCGCGCCAGGTCCTCGAGCGGCCCGCGGTTTTCCGCGGGTCATTGGCACGTACCAGGTCAACCGATACCCAGAAGCCGTCCTTGTTGACGAAGACCGTGTAGTCCTCGATGTATGCCGCGTCGCCCATACCCGACAGCGGCTGGAGTTCGTGGCCGATGCCGCGCTCGGCGGTGAGATGGTTCTCTGCCGTTTCCCCGACGAAGACATCCACCGGATCGGCTCGGGATGGTGCCGGAGTAGCTCAATCGTTGAGGACGCAGTGACGGTCGTCGTGCGGAAGTGGTCGTGAGTGTGTCCTGCGCTCCCCGCGCTTGACGGGGTGCCCGCCGGCCGTTCAGCTCACAGGCATTTCTCCCCGCCGTCTTCCGGGGCTGGTGGGGATTTTTCTGAATCAGCCACATCATGTCCCCGCGAGTTGCAGTCTTCCCTGGGCCGACCTGCGCGCGGCGGGCGACGTCGCGCAGCGACGTCTGCACTCCCTGCTCCGCCAGCACGGCTCGCGCCGTGACGAGGATGTGGTCGTAGTTGCGGCGTGCGTCGGCGCGCCGCTCGCGGTGACCGGGCGGACTCGGCTGAGCGGTCATCTCACGCGCCCTCCCTGGCAATCGGAGCAGTGTTCCGTCTAATATTCGGAGCACTGCTCCGGACGTTGCTCCATCCGTCGGACTCCAGGGAAGGTGACCCGCCATGAAGTCCGTTCGCGTATATCGCACCGGTCCGCCCCGCGTGCTCCAGCTTGATGATGTGGACCGTCCCGAGCCCGGCCCGGGCGAGGTTCTCGTCCGGGTGCACGCCGCGGGCGTGAACCCGCCGGACTGGTACGCGCGGTCGGGCTTCAGCCTCATACCCGAGTCGATGCGGCCCGCGGTCCAGTTCCCGTTCACCCCTGGGACGGACGTGTCCGGTGTTGTCGTGGGGACCGGACCCGGCGTCACCGAGTGGGCCGAGGGCGACGAGGTCTTCGGCCTGCTCCGCTTCCCGACGACGGTGGGCGCGGCGAAAGGTTACGCCGAGTACACCACCGCGCCGGTCGGTGACCTCGCGCGCAGGCCGGCCGGAATCGACCACGTTCACGCGGCGGCGGTCCCGATGGCGGGCCTGACCGCCTGGCAGTACGTCGTCGACCACGCTGCCGTGACCCCCGGGAGCACCGTGCTGGTCAACGGTGCCGCCGGCGGCGTCGGGCACTTCCTCGTCCAGCTTGCCCGCGATCTCGGCGCCCGGGTCATCGCCGTCGCGTCCACCCGTCACGAGGACTTCCTGCGCGGGCTGGGGGCCGACGAGTACATCGACTACACGACGACCGACGTCGCGGACGCGGCAAAGGGCGTCGACCACCTGTTCGACACCGTCGGCGGCCCGCTCGGCCACCGTCTCACCCCGGCGATCAGGGACGGAGGAGTGCTCAGCCCGGTCTTCTTCGGCGACTACCGCGAGGAGGACCTGGCCCGGCGGGGCATCCGGCTCCTGGGCGGCCAGGTCCGCTCCGACGGCCGCCAGCTCGCCGAACTGGCCGGACTGCTCGACTCCGGTGCCGTCCGGGTCGCCGTCGACAGTGTCCACCGGCTCGCCGAGGCGTGGCGCGCGCACGAACGAGCCGAGCAGGGCCACATCCAGGGAAAGATCGTCCTCAGCGTCACCAGCGGATAGCTTCACCAGCGGATGAGGCGACCGGCGGATGAGCGGCCGGGCGCCGTCGGGTGCCACAGCCAGGACAGCGGCGAACGGCCGCCTGGCGGTGAGTGTCTACTCGTCGCCAGGCGGTAGGACCCCCTTGTCGGCGGCGAGCCGACAGGATGTCAGAAAGCCGAACATGCCGGTACCGTCCTTGCGCAGGAAGAAGTCCACCATCCCGGTGTTGAACTCGTGGCGGCGCGCGGCCGGGACGCTGATGGCATCCATTCCCCGGGACATGAGATGACCATTCATCATGTAGCGCGCGGTACGCTTGTTGCCGTCGTAGTAAAATTGTTGCAGCGAGCCGAAGAGAAAATAGGCGACGGCCTGCTCGAACTCGTCGTCGATTTCGGTGGAGAGGAACTCCAGCCCCTGAGAGAAGATGCGGCGCAGGTTCCCGCCGCCGTGCTCGGTGGCGGGCGGTAGGTAACGGCCGTGTTCTCCGAGGCTGACGCCAGGGGTGAGGGTCTCGCTGCCCTCACCGCGGAAATGGCCTGACTCCAGCGCCTCGTCTCGAGCGAGCAGGAACTGGAGCCTGTCGGAGACCTCCTTGGACAACCGGAAATCGTGCGTCCTGACGAGCCGGCCGAGCTCGCTCGCCGCCTCGGCGAGGTTCAGGATCTGACGTTCGTCGCTGATCTTCCGTCCGCCGACGGTGATCCCGTCCAGCAGCGTCTGGACCTCGGGGTAGGTGAACGGGTTGCCCTCGAGCACCGCCGCGTCCCACACGTACTCCGGCAGCGACCGCTGGAACCGCCAGACGGCGCGCTCGACCGAGAACCGCGGAATATCCCGGCTCACCATGGACCGATCCCAGGTGAATCCGAGGGCGCCCAGCATCGCCCCGCTCGTCGCCACGAATCGCACCTCCTCGGACCGTACGTGCTCGGACCGTACGTGACCCGCACGTGCCGCGAACCATGCCGTGATCCAACGATACGGCGACCACCGGGATCCCGGAGTGTCCGTCAGGCCGACCTGCCGGAGCTGGCCGGGCCACACGTCGAGTCCTCGGCGATGACGTGGAGCCGGTCAGCCGGCACGCTGACCGGCGGGCCGCCCGAGCCGGCTACTTTCAGGGCCGTGAGCCTTGCGCTTTAACCAGATCGAGGCAGCGGACGAGCTGCTGACGAACGATCCGTTGGCGCTGCTGATCGGGATGCTTCTTGACCAGCGGGTTTCGGAAGGATGGAGTGGGACGGGACGGTCCGCGTCTTCCTGGTAACGCATCGTTTGATCGGCGCGCGGCGCTTCGATAGGACAATCGAGGAGCCGGGGGTAGGCGGGGCGGATCGTCCCGTGGGGGGTACCATGGAGGAAAATTTTGCCTCCATGGTGGAAGTGGTTGCGGTGGCGCTGAACATCAAGAACGACGAGGCGCAGCGGCTTGGCCGTGAGCTGGCTGACCTGACCGGTGAGAGCATCGCGACGGCGGTGACCACGGCCATTCGCGAACGTCTCGACCGTATGCGGGCCGGCCCAGAAGCGGGCGAGCAGCGAGTTGAGCGGATTGTCGCTCTTGGCCGCCAGATAGCGGGTGCGGTTGCTGGGAGCAGGTTCGGCATCGACGACCTCTACGATGATCGTGGGCTGCCGGCGTGATCGTGGATTCGTCCGCCCTCGTTGCTATCATCCGAGCCGAGCCTGACGCGGCTGCTTACGCGGCGGCTCTTGTCTCGGCGGACACCGCCATGTCTGCCGTGAACTACGTGGAGGCGGCGGTCGTCGTCGACTCGGCTCGTGACCCTGTTGCGAGCCGCCGGTTCGACGAACTGGTAAGAGTGGCGGACATCGAGGTGGTGGCGGTGACGGCCGAGCACGCGACGCTCGCCCGGCAGGCCTACCGAGACTTCGGCAGGGGGAGCGGTAGTCCCGCCCGGTTGAACTTCGGTGACTGTTTCGCCTATGCGCTTGCGGCTGAACGACGGGAACCGCTGTTGTTCAAGGGCGAGGACTTCATCCATACGGATCTGGTCGCCGCCGACCTTCCCGACGAGCACGGACTGCGCTGAATTCGGCTCCGTTGCGCCCACCGGTGTCGGTGCGACGCGGCGACTCGGCCTCAGATCAGGGAAGGTGGGATGCTCGGCCACCTGCGAGACCCGTGGTCAGGCGGAGGCTACGGTAGCGACGTGGGACTTCACCTGAGCCAGGTTGCCGAGGCCGAC
>NZ_CAKKTL010000258.1:3088-7404 GCF_920664355.1 Protofrankia sp. CiP1_Cm_nod2 | reverse complement strand
AGTGTCCCGTGATTCCGGATGGCTAAAGTCACGCTGAGCCATCTTCACTGGTCGCAGGCATGATCAGGACCTCGACCGCGTAAACGGGACAGCATCACGAGACTCCAGAAGAGTCTCGGACGACGCGAGCGTTTCAGGACAGCGGCCGTCTTCGGTGCGTCAACGACCCGAATTGATCAGCTGTTTGGACGGGGCGGCGTCACCGTTGCCGCGCTGGCGGGCCGCGCGAACGCCGCGGATGCCGAGCCAGCCGACCACCGAGCCGATCGCGAGGGAGACGACGGTCAGGACCAGGTGGACGGTGAAGAAGCCGGTCGGGCCGTCGTCCCAGGAACGATCATCCTTCCATATGTTCCGAAGGAAGTTCGGCCAGATCGCCCACGTCCACACACCCACCGCGATCAGGAACCAGGATGCCCGCTTCGAGAGAGTCACCCCACCAGCCTGGCATCCGCGGAGAGCTTGGTCTCTCCGCGAGGGCACGAGTTCGGACACGCTGATCGTCATAGGCTTTGACAACAGACATAACCCCGGCGGCTTGCCGCCTGAACGGTAGAGGCCATCCGGGGTCTCCGTCAGCCAGTTCAGAAGGCAGCGCACCGATGCCCGGCCCTCCGCCCCTGTCCCGCACCGCTTGGCTCTGCCGCAGGTTGAGTTCCGGGCGGCTCAGCCCCTACGAGCGTTGGCCGGCACTCCCCCGCCGGTCAGCGGCCGAGGGGCCGAGGGCGCTGCGGTCCGCCTCGGCGCAGCCAGATCTGAAGTAGTTCAGATATGATCGAGCCATGGTCGCCTCCAGCGCGCGAGTCTCCTTTCCGTACAGCGACCTCCTTCGCGAGCCCAAGCGCGTCCTCGCCTTCATCGATCAAGGAGAGGTCGTCGAACTCGCCCGGCGCGACGGCCCGAACCTGCGCATCGAACTGGCGGACAGAGCCGCCGACGTCGAAGAGGCCCTGGCAATCACCGCCCGTATCCTGCGCGCCATACTGCATGAACCCGCCGCCAGGGAGGTGCTCGAAGGCATCCTCACCGAGGTCTTCCCCTGGATCGACCTGCTTCCCGACGACGAGCAGACCGAATGCGTCACCACCCTGCTGCGCAGACTCCAGGCCAGCGCGGAAGCGGGAGTACTCGGGCCTTTTACTCAACTTGTCCACGAGTGGCGCCAGACCGCCGCGATCCACGCCGACCCCCATCTGGTGGCCGAACTGTCCAGGCCGCTCCCGGGGGATGGCCCGGAGTTGATGCCACCACTATGACCCGCCGCGGAGACCGTGTCCCTCGTCCCGCCGATCCCGACAAGTGGGACCTGTACGCCGCCGACAACAACGCGGGCCTCAAACATCCCATCGGCTGCGTGGGACTCGCACCCCGCCCGCCTGCCAGCACCGCGGAGATCAAACGTCTCTACGTACGTCCGACGCATCGTGGCGGGATCGGACGCGTCCTCATGGAACACGCACACCAGCACGCCGCACGACACCGCTTCACCCGCCTGGTCCTCGACGCCCTGCCCACCCGTACGGCCGTCATCAGCTTCCACCGCCGCCTCGGCTACACCGACATCGAGCCCTACGACACCGAATCACCGATCCCCATGATCTATATGCAACGGCCCGTCACGCAGACATAATCATCCACAGATCTTGGCAATTTCTCACAAGTTCGGCCAGATGGCCCACGTCCACGCGCCGACCGCGACCAGGAACCACGAAGCCTGTTTCGACACAATCACCCCACCAGTCCAGCGTCCACGGGCAGCCGTGGTCTCTCAGTACGGGGCGCGAGTTCGGACACACTGACCGCCATAGGGTGTGACCGACAGATATCACTATCCACAGCCACCTGCGAGCGTGTGCCGCGCTGTTCACCAGAACAGACAGAACGCCAGAACAGACAGAACCCCGGTGGCGTGCCGCCTGTGCGGTAGAGGTCATCCGGGGTCTCTTTCAGAAGCATAGAAGATCGGTACGTCGATGTCCAATCCCTTGTCCCCGTCCCAGGCCTCCCGGCTTCGCCGCGGGCTGAGCCCCGAACGTCTCGGCCCATACGAGCGGGCATGCGGCGATGACATCGTCAGCGCAATCGCCCTCTACGAGTGGAACGGCGCCGTCAGCGCCGGCTTCCACGAGGACCTGGGAGTGCTCGAGGTCGTGCTGCGCAACGCGCTTCACGACCAGCTCACGGCATGGCACCTGCACCGGCACAGTGCCAGCGAGTGGTGGGACGATCCGGCCGGGATCCTCGAAGCCCGGGGACATCAGGACGTCGTGGACGCCGGGTTCAGGATCCGACGTGACGGCAGGATCATCACCCCTGGTCGGGTCGTCGCCGAGCTGACCTTCGGCTTCTGGCGCTATCTCCTGTCCCGACGCTACGAGACGTCCCTCTGGACGCCTGTGCTCCGTCATGCCTTCCCGGGCCTTCGTCCTGCCCGGCGCGCGACCGTCTACGACCCGGTCAACAGACTTGTCCGGCTCCGCAACCGCATCGCGCACCACGAACCGATCCACAACCGGCCGTTGGAGCGGATGCACGCCGACCTGCTGCGCGTGGCCGGCTACCTGGACTCCGACGTCCGGGCATGGATTCAGGAGCGCAGCCGCGTACCCCGTCTCCTGCTCAGCCGGCCGGTCACGGAAGTACCCGTGCCACGGGAGCCGGCCGAGTCATCCGCCCGGCCTCGCTGACCAGCGCGTGTGAGCGCGAACCCGTCCGGGTCAGGTGTTCGTGGCGGCGGAGGGGGTGAGGTAGAGGAAGCCGTAGGCCTCGTCGCGGAAGGGGATGCCGGCGGCGCGCAGGGCCTCGTCCCAGTCGCCGGTGCGGGACGGGTCGGCGCCCTCGCTGCCGTGGTCCGCGGTCAGCAGGATGACGGTGTCGTCGGCGAGTCCGCGGGCTTCCAGCAGGTCGAGGAAGACTCCGAGGCGCCGGTCGGCGTCGGCCATCGACGCCCGGGACTGCGGCGAATACGGGCCGCCGCCGTGATGCCCGGTATCGGTCACCGTGGTGTTCCACCAGGTGAACGTGGGCGGCTCGGCGGCCTGCTCGCCCCACAGCTGGCGGATCTGCGCCAGGCCGAGCGCGTCCACCTGCGTCGACCAGGCGTAGTCCGGGTTGGCGGCGACCCACTCCTGGGTCGCGTGCGGGTCGTCCGCGGCGGACGGCAGATGCTCGCCCAGCCCGCCGGCGCCGGCAGCGCTGTTCATCGCCCGGACCAGCCCGAACGTCGAATACGTCGCGCCTCGGTCGATCGGCTCGTTGACGCAGGCCGTCGACACCCCGGGCCGGGCCGCGGCGATCGCCTCGAACACGGTGCGCACCCCCGGCCGCAGCTGCTCGCAGGCCAGATGCCAGGTGGACGCGTCGTTGGCGACGATCCGCCGGCCGGTCTCCCGGTCGAAGTAGGCGTTGTTGAGGATGCCGTGCCGCCCTGGGCCGACGCCGGTGAGCGCGCTGGTGTGGTTCGCCAGGGTCACGCTGGGGAACTCCGCGACCGCGCCGCCGGTGAGGGCGACGCCACGGGCCAGCAGGCGGGCGACCGCCGGCAGCTCGCCGGCGCCGGCCATGGCCAGCAGGTCGTTGCAGTTCACGCCGTCCCAGAGCAGGCCGACAACATGCCGGGCGCCGGGCACGCACAGTTCCGTCAGGGCCCGGCCGTCGATGCCGAGGTCAGCCGAACCGTTCCGGCCGGCCGGCCCGCCCGCGCCGGCCAGACCGTTCGCGCCGGCCAGACCGGCCAGATCGTTCAAGCCGGTCAGATCGTTCAAGCTGGCGGGGCGGGCCAGATCGTTCAAGCTGGCGGGGCCGGTGAGATCGTTCGAGCCGGTCGGATCGTTCAAGCCGGCGGGGCGGGCCGGGTCTGTCATGGACGCCCCGGCCAGGTAGGCCAGGGTCGGCGCGACGTCGACGACGCGGGCATGCCGGTCGAGCGGCCCTCGTCCGTGGACGCCGGCGCCGGACAGCAGCAGCGGCGCCCGGGACTGGCCGGCGTCCAGCGACCCGTGCTCGCCGAGATGCCCACCGCGTTCCGGCCAGTGATGTGCCGCGCTGTGCACGACGACGACGTCCGGCGAGCGGGCCGAATCGGCGAAGACGGACGCGAGCCGCACCCCGGCGAGCGGGTAGGAGTTGCGGGCGTTCGGCGGCGAGGGGTCCCTGAGCGCCTGCTCCAGCGGGACGCCGTGCATCGGGTCCCGCACGGCCACCGGGTCGCGCCCGCGCAGGACCTCCCAGGGGCCGTCGAGGCCGGTGGTCAGCGACAGCCGCGAGGCGCCGTCCGCGTTCGCGACGTGGAGCCAGCCGTCGTCGACCCAGGCGAC
>NZ_CAKKTL010000258.1:0-2632 GCF_920664355.1 Protofrankia sp. CiP1_Cm_nod2 | reverse complement strand
CACCGTCATACCGGGCACGATCACCGTCGACGGCCTGGCCCTCCGGCGGCTCGACGGCGGTGTCCGCGGCGCCGGGAGCCGCCGGCGTGCCGATCCGGGCCGGTTGGGCGGGCTTGCTGCTGGGCACGACCGAACACTACCGGCACCATCCGTCCCAGCCGGGAACACACGTCGACATCTTGCGATCGCACAGTGAACATTTTTGATCACACTATGGACAACCTGACGCGTCCACACGCCGCGGCTGTGTCGACAGCGACCGGCCGAACGCCTCTACGCCCGGGGGGCGGTGTCGGCTGCTGGTGAGTCCCGCGGGCTGAGCAGGCTGAATCCGGCGTCAACGGCGGCCGCGGCGAGCCGGTCGTCGTAGGTGACGAACGCGTCGAGTTCCCGGCCGAGGACCCGTGCGGTCGCCAGGTGGATGGCATCCAGTGAACGCGACATCCGGTCCGGTCCGTTCATCGCAGCCTCGACGATGTCGTCGTCGATGGAAATGTAGTCGAAGGCCAGCAGCAGCTCACGCGCATCCGGAATCATCACCGGCAGAACCCGGCTGACCGATCGCATGACCTCGATACGGAGCAACGCGGAACTCACCCACGAAGCGCTGGAATTACTGTCATAAAATGCCGCGAACGCCAGGGAGTGCGTCTCCTCGGCGAGGAGCTTGATGGCGGCCGAGGTGTCCACGTAGTAAAGGCTCACCACGTTTCCTCGGCGCGTAGCGCCGCGAGCGTCTCACCGAGGCGGCCGCCGTCGCCTGGCCGCATCCTCGGCCGGTATCCGGGCCGTACCGCCAGCCGGGCTCTGCCGGACTCGACCAGCCGCGTCATGACCGGGGCCGGTTCCCGCTCCTCGGCGGGCACGATGCGGGCGATCAGCCGGCCGTACTCGGTCACGTCGACGGTCTCACCACGCCGGACCCGGGCCGGCACCTCGCTGGTGTTGTGGCGAAGCTCCCGTAGGCCCACCACATGATCACCAGTGATCGCCATAACCCATATGTATCACAAATTTGTGGCCACTTCTCCGGTGACGTCGCGACGCGGCCATCAACGGCCGTTAGCGGACGGCTCTCAAGACTGCCACCGGGTCACGGGCTGCCATCGGAGGGACGAGACCGGTCCGGTGGCAGCCCGTGACACCCGCCGTGGGATGCGGGCCGCGGTCGTCAGGCGGCGACGTTCTTGCGGGGGCGGCCGCGGGGACGCTTGCGCGGGACGACGGCGCCCGTGGCAACGAGCTCGCCACCCCACACGCCCCAGGGCTCGCACCGGTCGAGGGCGGCGGCCAGGCAGGCGTGCCGCAGCGGACAGTCGACGCAGACCGCCTTCGCGGATTCGACGTCCTCGGGGGACTCCGCGAAGAACAGGTCCGGGTCGACGTCCCAGCAGGGCAGCGCCAGCTGGTCCCGCTCGATCCGGGCGACGATCGAGGGGTCGAACACCGGTGTCACCTCCGGCACTGAAGGAGCAGGAAGGGAATCGATCAGGAAACCGGTCGGGGGCGGTTCGACCGGGACAGCTGGTTCGGTCAATGTCGCTCCAGGCATTCGTTGGTTCGGCAATTCGGCTGATCCGGCTGGTTCGGCTGGTTCGGCGATTCGGCTGGTTCGGCGATTCGGCGATTCGGCTGATCCGGTCGGCTCGGCTGATTCGGCGGATCGGGCCGAAAAACACTCAGGGCCGCGGTTCCCGTCGGGGATCCGCGGCCCTGGTCGGCGCTCGGGCGGCCGGTCAGGCCAGGAGCAGACCTCGGGACGGACCCGGGACGGACAGCGCCTTGCGCATCGTCGATGCCTGGGCGCGGGCGTTCGCGGCCAGGGCGTGATGCGCGGCGGCTACGCGGATCCGGCGCGGATCGTCGGCGAACCCACGGGCGGCCGTGGAGGCGGCGGGTGCGCTCCCGAGGGGAACAGCCGCGACCGGACGGACCACACCACGCAGGCCGGGCGGGTACACCCGCCACACGAACGCGGCGACGATCCCCACCATCCTCATGGGGACCACCTCCATCGCGTTCGGGCCGGGCTTGGCGTTCTCAGGCCGGGCGCAGGTCAGGCACGCTCAGCGCTCATCAGCACCGTAGAAGCCGGCCGCGGCGGTCGCAACCTATTTTTCGCGCTTCCGAACGAGCACTCTACGCAATCAGTATGACTGGTGCCACGGCTGACCGATACCGCGACTGAAGGTGTCACGATCGTCACAGTCCTGGGGGCCCGGGGGTACTGCCGGCGAACGGCGGGACGTCAACCGGGTGGTTCCCGCCCGTCCATCAGGGCAAGCACGTCCTCGCCGTAGCGGTCGAGCTTGGCCTGGCCGATCCCGGGGATGCCCACCAGCTCGGCGACGGACGTGGGCCGGTGCTCGGCGATCGCCATCAGCGTCGCGTCGGTGAACACCACGAAGGCCGGCGCGCTCTGCTCCCTGGCCCGGGCGGAGCGCCAGGCCCGCAGCCGCTCGAAGAGCGCCTGGTCGATGTTGGCCGGGCAGCTGTCGCACCGGCCCGTCCGGGCGGCCTGGCCCACCAGGGGACGCTGGCACACCCGGCAGCGCACCGCGGAGCGGCCACGGGCGCGCTGGGCATCGGCGCCGTCCGCTCCCGGGCGCGCCGGCCCACCCGCCGGTCTGCC
>NZ_CAKKTL010000257.1:2318-7527 GCF_920664355.1 Protofrankia sp. CiP1_Cm_nod2 | reverse complement strand
GGCCCGCTGGACGAGGCCCGGCGCTTCCCCGCCGGCACCGGCCGCCGGCCGGCCGCCCCCGGGCGGCGGGCGCTGCGCCTGCCGGAGCCCGAGATCCGCTGGTGCGGCGAGGGCGGCCGCTGGCACGAGGGCGCCGAGGTGGGCGCCGACGGCTGGCTGCGCCTGATCCGCTACCGGGGCGGGGCGAAGGGGCCGGTGCTGCTCGCCGCCGGGTTCGGCATGTCCACCGGGGCCTTCGTCACCGACACGATCCGTACGAACCTGGCCGAGTTTCTGGTGGAGCACGGCTACGACGTCTGGCTGTTCGACTACCGTGCGTCCATCGACCTGCCGTCCTCGGCCACCCAGTTCACCATCGACGCCATCGCCACCGAGGACTGGCCGGCCGCGGTCGCGGAGGTCCGGCGGGTGACCGGGGCCGCCGACGTCCAGGCGTACGGGCACTGTGTGGGGTCCGGGTCGCTGCTGATGGCGCTGGCGGCGGGCAAGCTGCCCGACGTCCGCTCGGCGGTCTGTGCCCAGTTCCCGCTGCATCCGGTCACGTCACGGCTGAACAGGCTCAAGACCACCCTGCACGTCAGTGAGCTGCTCACCGCCGCCGGCCTCAGGCTGGTCCGGCCGGCCCGCCGGTTCACCCTGCCGAACGCCGCCGTCGACCTGGCGCTGCGCGCGGTGCCGGTACCTTCGCCGGAACGCTGCGGCCAGGCGCTGTGCCGCTGGATCAACGCCATCTTCGGCTGCACCCACCGGCACGCCCAGCTCAACCAGGCCACCCACGAGGCGCTCCACGGCATGTTCGGCGTCGGCAACATCGCCTCGCTCCAGCACCTGGCGACGATGATGCGGGCGGGCCTGGCCGTCGACGCCGCGGGCGGCGACGTCTACACCCGCGATCCGCGGTTCCTGCGGCTGCCCATCCACTTCCTGCAGGGGACGGAGAACTACATCTTCCTGCCGGAGGGGAGCGCGCGGACCCTGCGCTGGCTGCGCGACGCCAACGGCCCGGAGCTCTACAGCCGCAGTCTCCTGCCCGGTTACGCGCATCTGGACGCGATCATCGGCCAGAACGCCGACCGGGACGTCTACCCGCTCATCCTCCAGCATCTCCAGGCACCCGCCGAGGTCCCGGAGAGCCCCGTCGAGGCCGAGCGGAAACCCGTCGAGGCCGAGCGGGAAGCGGCGAGCGGGCCATCGCGGTGACCTGGCCGCCGCTGGCCGGGGCGTCGTGACGGCCGGGTCAGGCCCCTGGCGGTGTCCGCCGGGCGGCGCGGGTGCGTACCGCCTGCAGGCCGAGGCCGGCGGCGGTCCGCAGCGCGGCCGCGCGCAGGTCCTCGGCGCGTTCCCGGTCGCCGTCGCAGCCCCGCGCGGACAGCACGAGCGCGTACTCCGCCTGGGTGAGCGCGACGAACGGCGCGGAGCCCATCGTCTGGTGCCGTTCCAGGGCCGCCTCGAAGTGCGCGCAGGCGGCGTCCCAGCGGCCGAGCGTCCCGGCGAGCACCCCGAGATGGTGGGTGACCGCGCCGAGGAAGCCCGCCAGGCCCAGGGTGGCGTTGTGCCGGGCGAAGGGCAGGACGAGGTCGTAGAGCCGGCCTGCCCACTCCCGCTCCCCGACCGCGGTCACGGCCTGGATGAACGCGACGATGGTGGCCCACCACGAGTAGTTCTCGTCCAGGTCGGCCGGGGCGTCCGGCGAGAGCCGGCCGAGCAGCTGGCGGACCTGGTCGTGGGCGCCCGACTCCGCGCTCAGCCAGGCCCGCATCGCCGGCCAGATCTGGATGTGTGACTGGAGGGTGGCGATGTCGTCGATGAGCGAGCGGGTGTCGGCGAGGCGCCCCCGCAGCCAGAGCATCGGGAGGGCCTGGCCGATGGGGATCAGGTCGGTCTGCGAGTGGCCGAGCTGGCGCAGGTGGGCCTGCAGGTCGCCAGCCATCCGCTGGGCGTCCCCGTAGCGTCCCTCGACGGTGGCGACGACCACGTCCCACATGGACGCGATCCGCAGGAACTCGGGATGGCGCAGCTCGCGGGCGAGATCGGTGAGGGTGGCGGCGGTGTCGGCGGCCAGGGCGAACTCCCCCTGCCGGAACCGCGCGGACATCTTGATCCGCAGCCCGTCCAGGAGCAGTTCGTGATTGCCGAGCTCCTCGCCCAGCCGCAGGATCTCGGCGGCGTCGGCAAGCTGCTCGTCGACGTCACGGGGGCCGTCCAGCGCCCAGCAGCGGTGGCGCAGCACGGTGGCCAGGGTCGCGAGGTCCCGTACCCGCCGGGCCATCGCGATCGCCTCCCGGCAGAGGGCGACCCGTTCGGCGTACGGGCGCTCGTGGTGTATCCAGTGGGCGAGCCGGCCCAGGGCCCTGGCCCGCGCCGGGCTGTCGGCGTCGCCCAGGCGTTGCAGTGCCTCCTCCAGCAGCGCCCGGCCCCGCGGGTCGGGGCTGACCGCCGGGGGCAGCACCCCGCCGTAGCCGAAGGCGGCGCGGGTGAACAGGTCGGTGGAGCCGCCGCTACGGGCCGCGGCGGCGGCCTCGAGGAAACGGGTGTCGCGGGCCGGGTACTCCCCGGCCCGGCCATGGGCGTCACCCAGGGCGAGCAGCAGTTCGGCGCGCAGCCCGCCACCGTTGCGGTCCAGCACGTCCAGCGCGCGGCGGTAGTGCAGCACCGCGCCGTCGAAGGCGGCCTCCGCCAGGGCCCGGTCGCCGGCGAGCCGCGCGTAGTGGACGGCCCGGTCGGCGACGGCCGGGTCCGCGGACGCCCAGTAGTGGTGCGCGAGTTCGGCGGGGGCGCTGGCCTGGCGGTCCTGGAAGGCGTCCCCGATCCGGCGGTGCAGCCGGGCGGCGCGGGTGACACCCAGGCTGTCCCGCAGGAACCGGCGGACGACCGAGTGCGAGAAGACGTACCGGGCGGGCTGGTCGTGGTCCTCCTGCACCAGGCCGGCCTGCCCCGCCTCGTCGAGCAGGTCGAGCAGGCGCATCTCGTCGATCCTGGTCGCGGCGCTGAGGATGTCCACGTCGAACTCGCGGCCGATCACGGAGGCGACGTCCAGCGCGGCGGCGCACTCCCGGGACAGCCGGCTCAGCCGCCAGCGCACCAGGTCCCGCACGGTCTCGGGGATCTCGATCTGGGACGGGACCGGTGGCCCCGGCGGGTCCGTCAGGAGCGGCCGGTCCGGCTGGAGCGGGTCCGTGGGAGCCGGCGGCGCCGGCAGCGCGCCCGGCAATGCCGGTGGGGCCGACAGGTCTGCCGGGCCCGCGGGCAGGTCCGCCGGGGTCCGGCCGGTGGCCGGGGGAGGAGCCGGGGACAGCGTCCCCACGTCCACCAGGTGGCGCATCATCTCCGTGAGGAAGAACGGGTTGCCCGCGGTGTCCGCCCGCAGCTCGCGGGCCAGCGCGAGGCCGGGCCCGGCCGGCCCGCCGCCGGTGACCCGCCCGAGCAGCGTCACGGTCTCGTGGTCGTCGAGGCCGCTGACGCTGATCCGCCGGCAGTCGACGTCCCGGACCAGCCGGGGCAGGAAGCCGCTGAGCTCCCCGTGGTCGGTGCTGCGGTAGGTGGCCACCACGAGCAGGGGAGTGGCCCGCGGCATCCGCGTGATGTGCTGTAACAGCAGCAGGGAGGAGCGGTCCGCCCACTGCAGGTCGTCCAGGACGGTCAGGACGGGGCGGCGGGTGGCCATCGTGGCCAGCCAGCCGTCGATGGCCTCGAACAGGCGGAACCGTTCGGCCTCGGGGTTGCCCGGCAGCGGGGCGCCGACGGCGCCGATGCGCTTGGCGACCTCGGGGAACAGCCGGGAGATCTCGTCGGCGTGCTCGTTGAACTCGGCGCGCAGCACGGAGCGCGGGCAGGTGCGGGAGTACTCGCTCAGCGCCTCCCGGTAGCCCTGGTAGGGGGCGAGGACGTCCTCGTCCCAGCGGCCGTAGAGCACCAGCCCGCCGTCGTCGAGCGCGATCCGCGCGATCCGCGCGGCCAGCGTGGTCTTCCCGATGCCGGGCTCCCCGCTGATCAGCGCGAGTACCCGGTGCCCGGAGCGGGCCCGCTCCCAGCCCTCCCGCAGCGCCCGCAGCTCGGCGGCCCGGCCGACGAAGACGGCGTCCGCCATGCTCGCCAGCCAGCCGAGGTGGGAACCGGCGGAATGCCCGGTGCCGGTGCCGCTCTCGGTGTCGGTGTCGGGGTCGGCGCCGGCGGCCGGCTCGTCGCGCGTCCCGGCCGGGGCGGACGCGTCGGGGGCCCGCAGCGGCGGGAAGGCGCTCTGCAGGCCGGGTACGACCAGCTGCCAGATCCGCTGCGTCTGGTCGAAGTCCTTCAGCCAGTGCTCGCCGAGGTAGCGCAGGCCGAGCCCGTCGGGCAGGGCGTCCTCGACGAGCGAGTGGGTGATCTCCGACAGCAGGATCTGCTCGCCGTGCCCGGCGGCGCACAGCCGGGCCGCCCGATGCACCCCGAGCCCGACGAACCGGCCGGTCCACGCGGTCGGCTCGGTGGTGTGGACGCCCATCCGGACGCGGACCCGGGCGCCGGCCGGCCACTGGTGTGCCGCCAGCGCGCGCTGGGCCGCGACCGCCGCCGCCACGGCGTCCCTGGAGGTGCGGAACGCGACGAAGAACGAGTCGCCCTGGGTGTCGATCTCCCGGCCGTTGTGGGCGGCGAAGGCCTGCCGCTGCAGGCGCTGGCAGGCGGCCAGGATGTCGCCGTAGCGGTCGCCGTGCCGGCGCACCAGCCGGGTCGAGCCCTCGATGTCGGTGAACAGCAGGGTCACCGTGCCCGTGGTGGACGGTTTGCCCGACAGGGGGTCGGTCAGCATGTTCTGGTCGATGAGAGAGCCAGGGGTGACCAGGCGTATCCGTGGGCCGGGTTCCACGGTGGCCTCGTCCGTGTCACATCGCCGGTCGGCAGCCCCGGAGGTGTTGGTGACGGCCACATCGCACCCCTCGGTTCCCGGGCTCTCCGACGTTACGGAGAAACCATGATCATAATATCTTTGATCCGCTGGCTGGATACCCGCTGGCGGAACCCGGCGGGGAAGCCTGCGCAGGGATATCAAAACACCTGCCGGGGCCGTGCACGCGACAACGGGCCGCCCATGGCCGGAAGCGTCGCGGAGGATTACCGGACGTTGCCGTGTGATTACAGCCGATTCACGATCGGAGGTTCACTTTCTCCGGGTAATCGGATTGATGCTACCGGTCGCCGCCGCCACGGCGGGTCGGCCGGACGCCTCGCTGCG
>NZ_CAKKTL010000257.1:0-1860 GCF_920664355.1 Protofrankia sp. CiP1_Cm_nod2 | reverse complement strand
CCCCCGAGGTGGCCCCCGAGGTGGCCCCCGAGGTGGCCCCCGAGGTGGCCCCCGAGGGCCGCGGCCACCCACCCGCCCGTCGGGCCGTCGCCGTCGCCATTCCCTCGCGGGGCGTTCGCGGCTCCCGGTCGAGGGCGGCCAGGGCCCCGGAGTTCCAGGGTCACCATTCCCTCACGGGGCGTTCACGGGTTCTGGCGGGCGGGGCCCGGCGGATCGGCGCAGCGCGCGGGAGGCTCGGCCGGGCCCGGACCGGGCCGGGGAGGGCTGGCCGGGGAGGGCCGGGCGGTCCGGGTCCGCACCCGGGCCGCGGCGGTCGTCCCGGGTGCGGTGGATGCGGTCATCACGGGTGCGGTGGATGCGGTCATCCCGGGTGTGGCGGATGATGTGACCGAACGGACGGGAAAGGTGTGACGTGACGCGCCGGGCGTGTCCTTGACCCCCGGGTTACTCCTCCCTACTGTCCGGTCCACGGTTGGAAGTTGACATAACATTAACTGTCTAGCTGACGGTGAAGGTTGAAGCTCGCCGATCGTTACCTGCTCCATCCGTTCGGTGCAGCATTCCCCGCCGTACCGGCCGGCTGGGACACGCCGCCCCGTCCGCCCATCGACGCCGCTGGAGGACCGACACCGCATGGCAGCTCCACAGAACTACCTGGCGGTGATCAAGGTCGTCGGGATCGGCGGTGGCGGTGTGAACGCCGTCAACCGCATGATCGAGGTCGGTCTCAAGGGCGTCGAGTTCATCGCGATCAACACCGACGCCCAGGCCCTGCTCATGAGCGACGCCGACGTCAAGCTCGACGTCGGCCGTGAGCTCACCCGCGGCCTCGGCGCCGGCGCGGATCCGGAGGTCGGCCGCCAGGCGGCCGAGGACCACCGGGAGGAGATCGAGGAGGTCCTCAAGGGCGCCGACATGGTGTTCGTCACAGCCGGGGAGGGCGGTGGCACGGGCACCGGCGGCGCGCCGGTGGTGGCCAACGTCGCCCGGTCGCTGGGCGCACTGACGATCGGTGTCGTCACCCGTCCGTTCACCTTCGAGGGACGCCGCCGCGCCACTCAGGCCGAAGCCGGGATCGACGCGCTGCGCAACGAGGTCGACACCCTCATCGTCATCCCGAACGACCGGCTGCTGGCGATGACCGACCGTGACATCAGCGTGCTGGACGCGTTCCGCAGCGCCGACCAGGTGCTGCTCTCCGGTGTGCAGGGCATCACCGACCTCATCACCACCCCCGGTCTGATCAACCTCGACTTCGCCGACGTCAAGACCGTCATGTCGCACGCGGGCAGCGCCCTGATGGGTATCGGGCGGGCCCGCGGCGACGACCGGGCCATCGTCGCGGCCGAGCAGGCCATCGCCTCACCCCTGCTGGAGGCGAGCATGGACGGCGCCCAGGGCGTCCTGCTGAACATCTCCGGTGGCTCCGACCTCGGCCTGTTCGAGATCAACGCCGCCGCCGAGCTGGTCGCCGACGCCGCCCATCCCGAAGCGAACATCATTTTTGGCGCGGTGATCGACGACGCGCTCGGCGACGAGGTCCGGGTGACGGTCATCGCCGCGGGCTTCGACACCATCCCGCAGCGGCCCAAGGCGTTCCTGCCCGGCGCCCGCCGCGGCCCCGCCAGCCCGCCCGCCAGCACGGGGAACTCCACCGCCACGCAGGGCGGCGCGGCCCCGGGCACGTCAGGGCCCACGTCCACGGTGGCCCCCGTGGCCGCCACCCCGCCCGCGGCGTCCACCACGCCCCCGGCCTCGTCCTTCGCCGCCGCGCAGCCACGGGCCGTTCCCGCGACGGCGGCGGCCCCGCACGGCGCGGTGTCCGCGGCCCGCCCCTCGCACCCCCAGCCGGCCCAGCCC
>NZ_CAKKTL010000256.1:0-7073 GCF_920664355.1 Protofrankia sp. CiP1_Cm_nod2 | reverse complement strand
GCGCTGCTGCTGGCGGCCGCGGTCGGCGGGCGGGCCCAGCCCGCCGCGGCGCGGGCACTCGCCGAGGCGGTCCCGGCGCCGAGGCTGTCCGCCGGTGGCTGGGCCGACGCCCTCGCCCGGCATGCGGTGGTCGCGCCGGCACTGTCGGTGTGCCGACCCATGCCCGGCGCCTCGGCACCCGGGCAGGCGGCGACAGCTGCGCCAGCCTCGACACCCACGCAAGCGGCGGCACCTGGGCAAGTGGCGACAGCCGGGCAAGTGGCGACAGCTGCGCCGGCCGCGGCGTCCGTGGCAGCCGCGCCGGTCGTGCCGGCGGCCGACCGGACGATCGACGCCGAGCTGGCCGACGCGCTGCTGCGGGCGTCCATCCTGACCGCGGTGCTGCACCGGCCGCCGCTGGGCCGGCTGGCCGGGGGTGCCACCGCGACGGAGGCCGCCGCCGCGGTCGGCCTGCTCGGCCGGCCGCGCGGGCGTGCCGTGCTGACCGCGGCGCTGGCTGGGTGGTCGTCCGACCCGGCGGTGCTCACCTGGCGGACGGAGCTGCTGACCCGGCTGTCCCACGAGCATCCCGATGTCGTGCTCGACACCTACCTGCTGGCCCGGCTGCGCCACGGCGCCGACTGGGACAGGCGGCTGAGCGCGGCGGCCCGTGCGCTCTCCGGTGCCGGCCTGCCCGACGACCTGCCTGTCGCCACCGTCCGGTTCTGGGCGCCGCTGGCCGTGCTGGACCAGCGCGACCCGGCGCTGATCCGCTCCCGGACGTTCCTGGACGGCCATCGTGACGCGCTGAACCTCGTCCGGCGGTACCGGCTCGCTCTGTCGGTGGCAGGTGCGGCATGAGCGCGGGCCTCCTCAGGCTGAGGCTCGTCCCGCTCGATCCGACGGCGTTTCATGATCGATACGTGCTGGCCGAGACCGACGAGCCGAAGCTCACTCTCGGTGAGCTGCTGGCCGACCTGCCGGCGTTCAGCCTCACCCCGCTGGATCCGGCCTACCTGGAGGTGCCGGTCCGGCGGCTTGTCCTGGAGCTGGCCGAACCCGACCCGTCGACCCCGCTCCACCTCCCGCCCGGCCTGGACCTGACGGCTCTCGCCGCGGCCGGCTCACCGCGCGACGGTGGACCGGCGGCTGGCGCCGACGCCGGTGCCGGCCCCGGTGCCGCGGTCGGCGCCGACCCCGATGCGGACACCCGTGCCGGCACGGCCGAGCGGAACACCGGCGCGACCGGGCAGGTCGTGGCCGCGGAGCTCGGGCATCCGGAGACGCTGAGCGAGCGGGAAGCCGTGCTGATCGCGCACGACATGGAGATCAACCGGGCCGCCGCGTACCTGGAGAGCGGCATGTCGGTCCTGGTGCGCTGCGAGAAGCTGCTCGTCGAGCACCTGGCCCACGAGATCGCCGGCCGATCCGGGCGGCCCCAGCGGACGCTGCGGCCCGTCGGCGGCGCCGGGGCGCCGGGGATGCCGTCCGGCCTGGGGGAGGCGACCCCGCTCGGCGGCGGGCGCCGCGCCGAGCTGCTGGCCGCGCTGCAGGCCGCGGTCACCGACGCCAAGCCCGGTGACGTGGTGGTCGTCCCCCATCTGGACCTGCTCGCCGGCGGCAGCGACGCGGCGCTGACGAGCGAGGCCCGGGAGCTCACCGACGTCCTCTACGAGCGCAGCGCGTGCGTGCTGCTGGCGTTCACCGACCCGTCCCTGGTGATCCCGGAGGTGCTGGCCAACCGGTTCGCGGTCCGGCTGTCGATCGAGATCCTGCCCCGGGAGGTGGCGACCGGCTCCGGCGCGCGGGTGCCGGTCGGGCGGGCGCTGGTCACCCGTGGGGAGGCCGAGCTGTTCGACGGCTTCGACGCGACCGACCTGTACAAGTACGTGGCCGGGATGAACGCCGTCCGGCTGCGCAACGCCCTGCGGTTCGCCTACCACCAGCACCGCCCGACGCTGCGCCAGGGCGACCGGCGGCCCACCTTCGCCGACCTGCGCCACGAGCTGCGGGTGTTCAAGGCCCGGACGTCCAGCTCGTTCGAGGTGCCGAACGTGCCGTTCTCGGCGATCGGCGGCTACGCGGACGTCAAGGCCGAGCTGACCCGGGCGCTGACCATCATCGGCGGCGCCGTGGACCTGCCCGCCCACCTGCGCCACGACCTGGTGCCGCGGGGGTTCATCTTCCACGGCCCGCCGGGCACCGGCAAGACGTTGTTCGCCAAGGCCGTGGCCGCCCGGCTGGCCGCGACGATCCTGGTGGTCAGCGGGCCGGAGGTCACCGACATGTACGTCGGGGAGAGCGAACGCAAGATCCGCGACCTGTTCGCCGAGGCCCGCCGCAACGCCCCGGCCGTGGTCGTCTTCGACGAGTTCGACTCGATCGCGGCCCGGCGCACCGGCCGGGACGACGGCGGCAGCCGGGCCGGCAACGCGATCGTCGCCCAGCTGCTCACCGAACTCGACGGCTTCCGCCCCGAGGTACCAGTTCTGATCATCGGTACGACCAACCGGATCGACCTGATCGACGACGCGCTGCTGCGGCCGAGCCGGTTCCGCCCGATCCGGATCGACCTGCCGGACGAGGACGCCCGCCGGGAGATCGTCCGGGTGCACGCCGGCCACTTCGGCATCCCGGTCAGCCCCGTCCTGGTGGACGCCATCGCGCGGGCGACCGAGGGGCTCAACGGCGACGAGATCCGCTCGGTGTTCCGCGACGGCCGCGCCGACGAGCTGGTCGGCGACCCGAGACGGCCCGCCGACGCCCGCCGGCTCGGCGAGCTGATCGGGGCGCTGCGCGCGGCCCGGCAGCGGCGGGAGCTGGAGCGGAACCCGCGGCCGGGCCGCTCCGGCGCCGGCCGGCAGCGGGTGGCCCTGGTGGCGACTCCGGATCACGTCCCCTCCGCGGGCGCCTCCGTGGGCGGGGCGGGGACCCGTGGCGCGGGCACGAGGGGCGCCGCCGCCGGCACCGCCACGGCGGGCACCGGTACGGTCACGCGTGGGGCCATCCGCCCGGCGGGCGGCCCGGCCGGCGAGCCGATCGGGGTCGCCGGGGTCGCCGGCCGCCGTGGCACCACGGATATGCTCCCGATCGTCACCTATGGGGAAGAGTTCACCACGGACGGGAGCCCCCAAACCGGGACGTCCCGCGACGCCAGTACCAGTCCTGGCCGGGGGGAGAGCACCACGCCATGACCACACCAGCGACCGCATCGGTGACCACGCCGGCGCTGGACCAGCCGACCAGGGTGCTGGCGCGCACGTTCGCCACCCGGCTGCGCGACGTCCGGCAGGACTTCGTGGACCGGGACGAGGCGGTCGACCTGCTCGCCCTGGCCGTCCTGTGCCGTGAGCACGTCCTGCTCGTCGGGCCGCCGGGGACCGCCAAGAGCAGCCTGCTGGAACGCTTCCGCCGCACGCTCGACGCCCGTTACTTCAGCTATCTGCTGACCCGGTTCACCGAACCGGCCGAGCTGTTCGGGCCGATCGACATCCGGCGGCTGCAGACCGAGGGCGTCTACCAGGTGAACACCGCCGGCATGCTGCCCGAGGCCGACATCGCCTTTCTCGACGAGGTGTTCCAGGGCAGCTCGGCGATCCTCAACACCCTGCTCACCCTCATCAACGAACGGACCTTCCACAACGGCACCCAGGCGGTCGGTGCCAATCTGATCACGCTGCTCGGGGCGTCCAACGACATTCCGGACGACCCGGTGCTGGCCGCGTTCAGCGACCGGTTCCTGCTGCGCTGCCGGCTCGACTACGTCCCCGACGACGACATCGAGGACGTCCTCACCCTCGGCTGGCGTGGCGAACAGGAGCTGATCAACGCGGTGGCGGACGGGGCGGCCGCGGCGGACGGCCCGGCCGGGCGGACCCGGGCCGGGTTCGGCCTCGCCGACCTCGGCCGGCTCCAGCGCGCCGTCGCCGACATCGACCTGACCGCCGTGCGCGGGCCGTTCGCCCGGATCGTGCGCTCGCTGCGCGCCGAAGGCGTCGTCTTCTCCGACCGGCGGGCGGTGAAGGCGCAGAAGACGTTCGCGGCCCGCGCGCTGCTCGCCGGCCGTGCCGCCGCCGAACTCGCCGACCTCGCCCCGCTCGTGTACCTGTGGACCGATCCGCGGGACGAGCAGACGATACGCCGGATCGTCGCCGACGCCGGAGTGCCCGTCGACCAGCCCGGCCGCACCGTGCGCAGCCTCGGCGAGCTGCGGATCGATCTTGCCGAGCTGGCCGGCCGCCGGGAGGAGGCGTCCCGCGCCGAGGAGTTCCGGGAGCTGCTGCGACGCGGCCAGCGGCTCGTCCTGGAGCTGCGCCGCGACCATCCCGACGCCCGTGACCTGCTCACCGACGTCCAACGCCACCAGCGGGAGACGATCACCATCTACCGGGAACGGTTCGCCGAGGAGGAGCTGGTCGATGTGTAACCCGCGCCGGGTCCGCGTCCGCGCCACCCGTGACCTCAGCGACGCCTGGGAGCAGGAGATCCGCCGCCAGGTGACCCGGCGCGGGCAGGCCACCGGCGACGCCCGGGTCCGCGAGCCGCTGGCCGCCGGCATCGGCGCGCCCACCCTGGCCGCGTTGACCGGCGTCCTCGCCCGCACCGCCGGGTGGGAACGTGACGGCGAGTCGTTCCGGCACGCCCTCGACGGCGGCTGGCTGATCTACCATCCCGCCACCCGCGAACTGGAGATCGTTGCGGAGGCCGTCGCCGAGGTGACGGCCTCCGGCGAGGCCAGCGCGGTCGTCCGCGGGCAGCTCGCCGAAACCGTCGAGGCCGAGGGCGAAGGCGTCTACTACGACGACAACTACGGCGGCCGGACGCAGCGGTACGCCCACCGGGAGGCCGCGCGCAACGCCGAGCGGGCTGTCGACGCCCAGGTCGAGGCGCTGCTCGCCGCCGCCCGGCAGCAGGCCGACACCGCCGAGGGCGCCGCCGTGGAAGCCACCGCCTCGGCCCGCGCGGACACCGCCCTGGCCGAGGCCGCCGCTGCCCGCGTCGAGGAGCTGCGCCGGGAGGCCGCCACTCGGCTGGTCACCGTCGGTATTCAGGGGCGCAACATCTTCCACCAGGCGCTGGCCGGCGCCTACCGGGACGCGATCCTGGCCTACGCCCGGGCCCGGCGCGCCGAGGGCATCACCTGGTCGGAGAACGACGGCGTCCTCGACATCGAATTCGAGCTGCGGATCTGACGGCCCGGCCGGATTCCCGACTTCGGGCCACGGACCGCGGATTTCAGATCCTGGATTCCGGATTACGAACCACGGACACGAACCACGAACCACGGACACGAACCACGAACCAGGACCATGAACCGCGAGCTATGAACCACAGGCTATGAGCTGGCGGGCCACGTGTTATTGATTACGGGATTCGGGGGGTGAGGCATGCGGGTCCGGGTGAAGTTCCGTTACCGCGCCGACACCGGTGAGGTCGAGGTGTTCCGCGTCGAGGACACCAGCGAAGGCGCGCCCGCGGCCGACCACGACGTCCGCCACGACCGGATCACCGCCGACGTCGCCCGCATCGTCGAGAACAACGCCCTCATCGAGCAGGAGGCCCCGCAGCCCGTACCGCTGCTCCAGGAGCGGCAGGTGGGTCAGGAGCAGCAGGCCAGGCAGTGGCCCGCCGAGGAGGAGCCGTCGACCGGACGGGCCGAACGAGGGCAGCGGCTTCATGACTGACCATGTGCTGCTCGAGCGGGCCGCGGACTGCTACCTGCGGGCGGGGCAGACCGTCGAGGCCGCGCGCTGCTACCGGGACGCCGGCTCCTTCCAGCGGGCGGCGGAGCTGTCCATCCGGACCGGCCGGTACCGGGACGCGGCCGCCGACTACACCGCGGCCGGCCTCGTCCACGTCGCCGCCTGGCTGCTCGTCCACAACCTGGACGACCCGGCCGCCGCCCGCGCGTCGCTGTCAGCCGATCCCGATCCCGGACTGTCCGGAATATTCGGTTTGTCCGGTTCATATGGGCCGGCCGGCCCGGCGGCCCGGGCGGCGGACGCGACAGCTGAGCCGGCTGAGATGACGGCTGGGCCGGCGGCGGCCGGGCGTACGGCCGGTTCGGTGGTCACGGCGGCGGACGTGCCCGCTGGTTCGGCCAGGCCGGTGGCCGCTCCCGCCGGATCGGTGGTCGGGACCGCCGAGATGGTGGCCGGTTCTGCCGGGTCGGTGGTTGGGACCGCCGAGATGGTGGCCGGTCCCGCCGGGTCGGTGGTTGGCGCTGTCGGGTCGGTGGCCGGTTCTGCCGGGTCGGTGGTTGGCGCTGACGGAATAGTGGTCGATTCTGCCTGGTCGGTGCCCAGCGCTGTCGGGACGGCGATCGGTCTCGCCGGATCGGTGGTTGGTGCTGTCGGGATGGTGCCCGGCGCCGTCGGGAGGATGGGGGAGCCGGCGGTCGCGTCGGTGTTCGACGTCCTGTCGCGGCGGCTGGTGCTGGCTCGCTGCGATGTCGCCGACGGGCTGCCCGCCCGGCGCGTCCTGCCCGTGCTCGCCGACGTCCAGGCGGTGCTGGCCGAGCCGCCAGTCGCCGAGCCGCTGTGGCCCGTGGCCGCGGCCGGCCTGCGGGTCGAGCAGTGGGCGGTCGCGCTGGCCGAGGCCGCGCACCGCTACGACCAGGTCGCGCTCGTCTTCGCCGCGGCCGTGCGGGGGCGGCGCGCCGGCGCGGAGCAACGCTGGGCCGAGTGGTCGCTGCGGGTCCTGCGCACCGAACTGGTCCTGCCGCCGGCCGTCCCGGCCGCTACCCCACCAGCCACCACCGCCCCGGCCGCTGCCGGCCCGGCTCTCGCCAGGGCCGCCGCCGGCCCGTCCGGCGGCCGCGTGCCGTTTGCTCCGGGTGGGCCGTCCGTCCCCGCCGGGCCGTCCGTTGCGCCGCCGGGCCCACGACCAGCACTTCCGCGAGGGTAGCCGATGGCTTTTGGTTCTGACGGCCCGGCGTCCGGCCAGGGGCGACGCCGGCGCCCTTTCGACGTGCAGGAGATCCCGTCGGAGGAGGTTCCGGCTCCGCAGACAGCGGAGCCCGGCGGCCCGCCGCCCGCCGCCGGCCCGCCGGCATCCTCGCCCCCATCGCCTCCGGCCGCGGGCCCGGTCGCGGG
>NZ_CAKKTL010000255.1:4444-7997 GCF_920664355.1 Protofrankia sp. CiP1_Cm_nod2 | reverse complement strand
AAGGCTACCGCATGTGGTGGCAGCGCCGCCCCACCCGCGCCGACCGCACCCGGATCGTCGGCCCCCCGCCCGTACGCGGCGCCTGGCGGCACATCTGGAAACCGGCCCTGGTGGTCACCGCCCTCGTGACCGCGGCGATCGGCTGGGCACTGCCCGTCCTCGGCGTGTCCCTGGGTGCCTTCATCCTGATCGACATCCTGGTATGCCTGGCACGTAGCCGGTCACGAGGGCAGCACGAGACCTCGGCCGCCTGACCGGAGCGGCGCTCGCGACGAGCTGGCCGTAGCGGCACGGTGCCGCACACCGCGGCGGTCAGCTCGTCGCCCAGTCGTTCCAGGCCCTTCCCGGGGTAGGCACGACCGGAGCTGTGGGACGGCGAGCCGGTCGTCGCGGGCACCGTCGCGCCTATGGAGGAGGGCGGGCCGGCCGTCCCCCGAGCCATGGCCTGCCCCAGCCTCACCGTGCTCGGCGACACCCTGCGGTTGCGGCGTTTCTCACCGGCTGCACCGCGATGGACAGTTCGCACCTGAGACGTCCTCGACTGGCATTCCGGCGAGTAGCAGCCCGGGTGGTCCAGCCGTCCCTACCGAGCCGAAACAGCACGACAGTGGCTAGAGCGCCGGTCAAGTAGCGCGGATCCCATCCATGACCATCCGTACAGGCCATGATCCATGGATAGTTTGTCGTTGTGTACGCTTTTTGGCTGCAAAAACGTACACAACGACAAAATTACGCTGATCTTCTTCGGTGGCCGACGTCCATCGAAGCGTGCCGCCGCTCAGGGGGGATACGTATGGGGTTACCTGACCGGCGCTCTAGGACCGCGTCGCTGCCGGCTACATGCTGTAGTCGGCAGCGACCGTTGTGTCGGAGGAATCGAACCAGTCGATCAGCCTCTGACCTGGGCATCTTCCCGTCAACCCAGCAGCGGAACTCATAGAGTACACCTATTTGACCAGGTCAGGACGTTATAACTCATCGTGGTGGAGGTGGCGGGAATCGAACCCGCGTCCTCCGGCCCCGCAACAGGACTTCTCCGGGCGCAGCCTGCTTGTTGTTTCTCAGCCCCACCGGTCACGCAGGCAAGCCGGTGTGGGCTCAGTCACTGTGAGGTGTTCCTTGCCGATCCCGTGACCGGATCAGAAGGTGATCCTCCTGGCGACGCCAGGTCCTGAGCCGGAGGCACTCTCAGGCTGACGGCTACTTGATCCCGCTCAGGCCGCGAGGGCGAAAGTGCGGGGTGTAGCAGACTGCGACTTGTTGGCAGTTGTTTCTTCGAGCGGATCGTTTACGAGATAACCGCTCATCCTCGGCCCGCTTCCCCTATCCCGACGTCCGAAGTCGAAACCGGTCACCCCCGTGTCATGTTGGTTCATATCACGCTAGCCGACACGTTGATCAACATGTCGGTCAACGCTGCTTTCATGTTCATCCTACCCGAGTCGCCGCACCATGACACGCCCTGGTCAACGTGACGCGCCCTGGCCCGACGCCAAACAGCCAACGTCGAACGTGCCGGACGTGTTCCCGTCGGCGCACCGGCTGGTTCGGGCGGCACCGGGTGATCCATCAGAGATCTTGAAAGGCCGGCCGGCGAACTCAGGGGACCTCAGTCGTCGCGGCCCTTGGCCCGTCGTCCCATGGCCCGGGAGACCTCGCGTGACGCGTCCCGCTCGGCGAGCACCTGGCGCTTGTCGTAGGTCTTGCGCCCCCGGGCCAGGGCGATCTCCACCTTCGCCCGGCCGTCCTTGAAGTACAGGGACAGCGGGACGAGGGTGAGGCCGCCCTCCCTGGTCTTGCCGACCAGCTTGGCGATCTCGTCGCGGTGCAGCAGCAGCTTGCGACGCCGCCGCGGGGCATGGTTCGTCCACGTGCCCTCGGTGTACTCGGGGATGTGCGCGCCGTGCAGCCACGCCTCCCCGTCGCTGATCTGCGCGAAGGCGTCCACCAGGGATGCCCGGCCCGCGCGCAGCGACTTCACCTCGGTGCCCTGCAACACGATCCCGGCCTCGATGGTGTCGAGGATGGTGTAGTCGTGCCGGGCACGCCGGTTCTGCGCAACCAGCTTCCGGCCGGTCTCCTTGGCCACGTTCGGGGTACCTCATTCTTTCCCTACCAGGTTCCACCGAGGTTACGCCGCCGCCGACCAGCCACGCGGAAGCACAGCGATCACGCCGCCGCCGGCCGTCCGGCGACCCCCTGAGGGTCGGCCAGCCTTCCAGCCCGCTGCCTAAACACGCAGGTGGCGGCGTAGCGCGACAGAAGCCATCGCCGCGGACGCCCCGGTGCCGACCAGCAGGACGCCGGCCACGGCGGCCCACACCGCGTCCCAGCCGAAAAGCGGGAACGCCGTCTGGCGGGCGAACCGGTGATCGACGAGGTAGATCTTGCCCGCGATCAGCGCGGCCGCGGCGAACAGGCCACCGACCATCCCGGCGACGGCGCTCTCCAGCACGAACGGGGCCCGGATCGTCCCGTTCGTCGCCCCCACCAGACGCATGATCGCGGTTTCCCGGCGCCGGCCGTGCGCGGAGACCCGGATCATCGTGTAGATCAGCGCGAACGCGGCCAGCGCCTGGACCGCGGCGAGCGCGAACGCGCCGATGGTGCAGGCGTCCAGGATCCGGTAGAGCGGGGCGAGCAGGGCACGCTGGTCACGGACCCGGTCGACCCCGTCCCGTCCGGCGTAACCGGTGATGATCTCGCCGGCCCGGCGCGGGTCGGCGAGCGTGAGACGGAACGAAGCGGGCAGGTCGGCCGCGCTCACCCCGCTGACGATGTCGGGCGAGTTGCGGAAGTCGCGCCTGAAGCGCTCGAACGCCTGCGCCTTGTCCTCGTAGCGGACGGCCTGCACCAGGGGGTCGGCACGCAGGTCGGCCGCGAGGGCGTCGCGTTCGGCGCCGGAGATGTTGTCGTCGAGGTCGATGACGGCCTGGATACGGTCCAGGAGGAAACCGTCGACGGTGTGGGCCTGGGCCCGCAGCAGCAGCCCGGCGCCGAGCAGGGTCAGGCAGATGGCCACGGTGACGATCACCGCGACGGAGGTCGCCAGGTTGCGCCGCAGGCTGGTGAGGCCGATCGCGAGCAACGCCCCGGCGCGCATCCCGGCCATGTCCTCGCTGCCGCTGCCCGGCGGCCTGGGAAGCCGGAGCCTCCCGAGCCCGCCGAGCCCGCCCGAGCCGTCCGGCCCGCTCTTCCCGTCGGGCCTGCCCGAGCCGTCGGCCCCGCTCTTCCCGCCCGGCCCGCTCTTCCCATCCGGTCTGCCCGGCTCATCCGGTTCATCGGATAGGCCTGGTTTGTTGGGTTTATCAGGCTTACCGGGCTTGCCGGGCTTTGTGGTCACGGCGTCAGGGGGCCGGCTCGTAGCCGCCGGATGCCTGGTCACGCACGAGCGTCCCGTGCTCGAGCTCGACGACCCGTCGGCGCATGGTGTCCACCAGGGCGGCGTTGTGGGTGGCCATGACGACGGTCGTCCCCACCCGGTTGATCGCTCCCAGCAGGTTCATGATCCCAGCTCCGGTGGCCGGGTCGAGGTTGCCGGTGGGCTCGTCGG
>NZ_CAKKTL010000255.1:3322-3877 GCF_920664355.1 Protofrankia sp. CiP1_Cm_nod2 | reverse complement strand
TAGCGGTTCTCCTTGCCAGCGAGCCCGACCAGACCGAGCACCTCGGGCACGACCGTGCGGACCACGTGCCGCGGACGGCCGGTGACGTCCATGGCGAAGGCGACGTTGCCCGCGGCGGTCCGGTCCGCGAGCAGCCGGAAGTCCTGGAAGACACAGCCGACCTGACGGCGCAGCAGCGGTACCCGACGGTCGGGGATGCTCGCCACGTCCCGGCCGGCGAACTCGACCACGCCGGAGGTGGGCCGCTCCTCCCGCAGCAGCAGCCGCAGCAAGGTGGACTTGCCCGAGCCGGACGGGCCGACCAGGAAGACGAACTCCCCTGCGGTGATCTCGAGGCTGATGTCGTCCAGGGCGGGCCGCGTGCCGCTATGGTAGCTCTTGGTCACCGATGTCATACGTATCATCGCGGGCACTCCCGGCTTTCGCGGATCTCCGGGCACGCGGTCGTGGCCGCCCCCGGCTCCGGACGGGCGGATGCCCCGACCGCCGGCGAAACGATCCCCGGGCGCGACGGCTCCGCCCTCGCTCCCGCCCCTTCGCTCAAAGCCATGATCG
>NZ_CAKKTL010000255.1:0-2974 GCF_920664355.1 Protofrankia sp. CiP1_Cm_nod2 | reverse complement strand
GCGCTCCGGTCACATTCCGGTCACATTTTGGTCACGTTCCGGTCATGGCTCGGTTGTGCTCCAGCCTCGGGCCGACCGCGGACCGGTCACGGTTCGACCGTGGTCTGGTCACCGTCCGCTCTGTCATCGCCGGTGCGGACGAGCGTCCGGTGAGCGGGCAGGTGGACAGGGCCGATCGCTCGTCAGATAGTGGAACTTTCCTTGGCCGCCAGACATTGTGCGGGGCGGACAGGCCGTGCACGCGGCGGCCGGCTGTTCGTCACCATCGCGCGCCAGCCGGACACAGGGCAACCGGACGCAAGGGAGGTCGACGGCATGTGCTGCGAGGACCTGGTATGCGCCCGATGCGCCGGGCCAGTGGCCGAGGCCCGGTGCCCGTCCTGCCGGTCGGCTCGTGACTCGATGCACCACTCGTCCTTCACGATCACTCCGCAGCTGCTGATCGCCGTTGTCGCGGTGCTCCTGATGCTCGCCCTGCTGGCCGCCCATCACGGCTGAGCCAGGGCGGACAGCCCTCCCGGTCGCTTCCAGGGCACGTGCGGCGTGGGCGCGACGTTGGACGGGTAGCCCGACCGGACGCGACGCACCGTCGCCGGCCGTCAGGACATCGACCGTGAGGAGAGCGGATGCCGTCTGTCAGCATGCCGCGGCCACGCGGTCGCGCCGGCCGGGCGGCGGGCGGTCACGGTCCCGCCCGTGCGGCCCTGCGCGCCCGCGCGGCGGTAGCTCTCATCGGCCTGGCCGGGATCGTCCTTGCCGGCTGCGGCTCGACCGGTACCTCCCAGGCGGACGATCCCGCGGGCACGTCCACCGGCTCCGGTCAGGGTGGTTCGCACCAGGACGGCTCACAGCGGCCGGAGACGGTTGCCAGCGGGCTGCGGGTGCCCTGGGGCCTGGCGTTCCTTCCCGACCGTTCCGCGCTGGTGGCCGAACGTGGCAGTGGCCGCATCCTGCGCGTGCCGGCGAACGGCGGCACACCCACCGAGGTCATGCGCATTCCTGACGTAGCGGCCGGCTCCGGTGAAGGCGGTCTGCTCGGTCTGGCGGTCTCCCCCGGCTATGCCACCGACCATCTCGTGTACGCCTACTACACCACCGCCACCGACAACCGGATCGTGAGATTCCCGCTGCCGTCGGGTGACACACCGCGGGCGGCCGTCGAACCGATTCTCACCGGGATCGCGAAGGCCACCATCCACAACGGTGGACGTATCGCCTTCGGCCCCGACGGCATGCTCTACGCCAGTACGGGTGACGCCTCGGAAAAGAGCAGGGCCCAGGACGCGTCCAGCCTGAACGGCAAGATTCTGCGGATGCGTCCCGACGGTTCGGTACCGGCCGGCAACCCCGGCCCGGATTCGCTCGTGTACAGCCTCGGCCATCGCAACGTCCAGGGCCTGGCCTGGGACTCCGCCGGTCGGCTGTGGGCCACCGAGTTCGGCCAGAACACCTACGACGAGGTCAACCTGATCCAGCCCGGACACAACTACGGATGGCCCCTTGTCGAGGGCAGGGGTGACACCGACGGCGGCCGCTTCACCAGTCCCTTCGTCACCTGGAAACCCGCCGAGGCCTCCCCGAGCGGGGCCGCGATCATCGGTAGCACCCTGTATGTGGCCGCGCTCCGCGGCGAGCGGCTCTGGGCCGTCCCTCTTGACGGAAAGGGTGCTGGAACACCGCACGCTCTTCTGGACGGCGCATTCGGGCGCCTGCGCACTGTCGTGGCCGCTCCCGACGGATCCCTGTGGATTACGACCAGCAACACGGATGGACGTGGCTCACCACGTGACGGCGATGACAGAATTCTGCGTCTCACCTCGTTCTGACCGCCGCGAACCGGTCCCGGCCACCATGAGCCGGCCCCGGCGGACAGTCTGATGACGTCCCGGCTGTCGAGATCTCCAGGCGGATACGGGCTGAGGCTGCCCAACCGCCGCGTGACGCTGCGCGCCAGCGCATCCGGCCCGGGCCCCACGGACGCCCGGAGGACGGGCCACAGCGCGACCGGTCGCGACACGACCGGACGCGACGTCTGTGCTCTCGGCAGGCCCGGGCCCCCGCATGCCGGCGATCCGTCCGGCGATCCGTCCGGCGCGGGCTGGACGCTGCGCTACCCCGCCGGCACAGTGCTGATCGTGGCCGGCATCCCCGGGGCCGGCAAGAGCACACTCATCCGGCACGTGTTCGGCGACATCACGGACCCGGGCCCGAAGCCGAGCCCGGAGCCAGGCTCGGACCCGAGGGCACGGACGCGGGGCGCCAGGCCGCTGATCCTGGACTCCGCCGACATCCGGACCGCGTTACGGGCCCGCCTCGGGCCGCGCCTGCCGTACCGGCTGTACCGGCCCGCGGTACACATCGCGCACTACGCCCGGATCGCGTGGATGACGGCCCGGCACGGTGAGAGCCTCGTCGTCCACGAGTGCGGGACGCGGCGATGGGCGCGCCGGGCCATCACCGGGCTCGCCCGAGCACGCCACCGGCCCGCCCATCTCATCCTGATCGACGCACCGTCGGCGGACGCGCTCGCGGGACAACGGGCCCGGGGCCGGACGGTACGTTCCCGCGCGTTCCGGCGCCACGAACGGTCGTGGGCCCGGCTGCGGGCCGCGGGCCCGGCGGCGCTGTACCGCGAGGGCTGGTCGTCGGCCCGGGTTCTCGACCGCCGCGACGCACGCACCCTGAACGCGATCCGTTTCGGCTGAACGGCGGAACGCCCGACGGCGCCCGGCGGGCCCGGCGCGGGGCGTGATCACGAGCTGTCGGGGGCGAATCCGAGTGCCTCGTCCGTGGCGTGCATGACCTCGTCGAAGTCGAGGCCCATGCCGAGCAGCAGGTCCACCGCGGCCGAACGGACCTGGCCCACGATCACCACGGCGGGCAGCGTCTGTTCCGGTGACAGCGCCCGCGCGGCCAGCCGGACGGCCCGCATGGCGCTGCGGTGCGCGTCGGCCCGCGCGTCGGCCGCCTGGCC
>NZ_CAKKTL010000254.1:0-7118 GCF_920664355.1 Protofrankia sp. CiP1_Cm_nod2 | reverse complement strand
GCCGGGAGCTCACCCGGCCCCGGCCGGGAGGCGGCCGATCCCGCCCCGGCCCCGGGCGCCGCGCCACCGGCGGGCAGGCCGACGGCGGCACCGGACGCGGCGGGCGACGGCACAGGAACACGGGCGGTCTGTCGGCGGGCGATCACGTACTCCTCGGGCTCGGCGGATGGCGCTCTGGCAGTGGGTACAGGCCAAGGCTAGTACCCGCGTCCGACACTCCCGGGCATCGGCACGGAGCACCGGCCGCCCGTCCAGCCTGGACGGGGCAGCCCGGACGAGACAGGCTGGGCTGGGCCGGGCAGGAGCGGGCAGGAGAAGGACGGGCAGGACAGGCCCGGGCTGGGCCGGACTGGGCCGGGCACACGGCGGATGGTTCCCGAAGGAGCGGCCGCGATCACGGAACAGCCAGGTGATCACCGATAGGCTCGAAGCGGCAGCGCGATGGGAAGCGACAGCGCGGCGAAAGGCGACAGCGTGGCGAGAGAGGCTGCATGAGCATCGACCAGCACGAGCTCTCCGGCGACGCGGCGGCGGTCACCCGTCGGATCGGCGTGGTGACGTTCCCGGGTTCGCTCGACGACCGGGACGCCGCCCGCGCGGTCCGCCTCGGCGGCGGCGAGGCTGTCCCGCTCTGGCACGGCGACACCGACCTGTCCGGGCTGGACGCGGTCGTCCTGCCAGGTGGTTTCTCCTACGGCGACTATCTCCGCGCCGGCGCGATCGCGCGCTTCTCCCCGATCATCGGCGCGGTCGTGGACGCGGCCCGCGACGGGCTGCCCGTCCTCGGCATCTGCAACGGGTTCCAGGTGCTGTGCGAGGCCGGGCTGCTGCCCGGGGCACTCACCCGCAACGCCGGCCTGCACTTCGTCTGCCGGGACCAGCCGCTGCGGGTGGAGAACGCCGCCACCGTGTGGACGTCCGGCTACACCGCCGGCGACGAGGTGGTCATCCCCGTCAAGCATGGCGAGGGCCGCTACGTGGCAAGCCCGGGAACGCTCGCCGAGCTCGAGGGTGAGGGGCGGGTCGTCGCCCGCTACCTCGGCGGGAACCCGAACGGATCGGTCGCCGACATCGCCGGCATCTGCAACGCGCAACGCACGGTCGTCGGGCTGATGCCGCATCCCGAGCACGCCGTCGAGCCCCTGACCGGCCCCGGCTCGGACGGCCTGGCCATGTTCCGCTCGGTCCTCTCCCACCGGCGCCAGCCCGCCGCCGCGACCGGCTGACCGGCCGGGCGGCCAGGCCGGGGCTGGTCAGACCAGCCGGCCGGACCAGCCGGGCCAGGGCGGCGACGCGTCAGGTGAGCAACGCTTCGGCGAAACGGCGGAGCCAGACGTCGAACGGGTCGTTGCCGGCGGTTATGCGCAGGACGACCTGGTCAGCGCCGGCGGCGTGGTACTCGCGGACGCGGGTGACGATCGTGTCGAGGCTCCCCCACGCGGTCACCGCGTCGACGAGCCGGTCGTCGACGTCCGTGATCTGTTGTTCCGTGAACCCCTGCCGGAGGAGGTTGCGCCGGTAGCCGGGAACGGTGCCGAGGAACCGCAGCGGTTCGGCGGCCGCGGCCCGTGCGGCGGTGGGATCCGTCTCGGGCACGACCGACAGCAGCACCGCCAGCGCCGAGTCCGCGCCGAGCGTCGCCCGCGCCCCCTCGACGTACTCCGGGGTGACCAGGAAGGGATAGGCGCCTGCGGCACGGTCGCGGGCGAGGGCGAGTACCGCCGGGCCGAGCGCGGCGAGCACTCGTGCGGCCGCGGGTACCACCGGGGCTTCGGTGTCGAGGTCGTCCAGGTAGGAATTGAGCGTTTGCAGCGGCCGGGCACCGTGCGCGCCACCGAGGCCGACGACGAACCTGCCGGGCGATGATTTCTCGAGATCCGCATATGCCTGAGCCACCTCGCGCGCCGGCACCACGTCCACCGAGAGAATGCCGCTGGCCACCTGAATATGCTCCGTCGCGCGCACGACGCGGCTGATGACGGGCAGGTTGTTGCCCTGGCCGCCCGGCAGCCACAACGTCGAGTAGCCGAGGGCTTCCGCCTCCCGCGCGATGTCGATCTCGGCTTCGGGATGATCCGCCGAAAGCCCGGAAGCCGCGATACCGATCGGTCCAAGAATCACCATAGCCCGCATAACCCCGCGGCCGGACGTTCCTGTTCCGCCTTCACCAGGCCCCTTCAACGAATCTTTTTCAAGATCTTTCCGTCAGGCCGTCGTCCTTCGCCGAACTCTCGTCCGGTCGGCATCCGCTCACCGGGAGCCCTGGGGCATCCGGATGGAGCATGATCCGGGCGAGTTTGTCGTTGTGTACGGTTTTCGGGCCGCTGGGCGTACACAACGACAGACTCACGCCGATCTTCACCGCCGGCAGCCGGCAGCCGGCACCGGCGGACGTCGCTGTCGGCGGGATTACGCGGCGGCCGGTGGGGTGGGGGTGGTGAACAGGGAGGGCAGGGTGGAGGTGTGGGCGGTTCGCAGGTCGGCCAGGGTGACGGTGAAGGCGTCCTGGACCTCGAGGGTGTCGCCGTCGACCACGCCGATGCGCCGACACGGCAGTCCGCGGGCGGCGCACATGTCGGTGAAGCGCAGTTCCTCGGAGCGGGCCACGGCCACCACCGCGCGGCCCGCCGACTCGCTGAACAGCTCGGTGAACAGGTCCGCGTCCCGGGGGAAGACGATCCGGGCGCCGTGCCCGCCCCGCAGGCAGGACTCGACCAGTGCCTGCGCCAGCCCGCCGTCGGAGAGGTCGTGCGCCGCGGTGAGCATCCCGTCGCGGGAGCCGGCGACCAGGATCTCGGCGAGCAGCTTCTCGGCCGCGAGGTCGACGGCGGGCGGGCGCCCGCCGAGGTGACGGTGGGTCACCCAGGCCCACTCTGAGCCGCCGAACTCCTCCCGGGTCCGCCCGAGCAGCAGCAGCGAGTCACCCTCGTCCGTGAAGCCGATCGGGACCCGCCGGGCCACGTCGTCGAACAGGCCGAGGACGCCGACGACCGGCGTCGGGTTGATCGGCGTGGCGCCGGTCTGGTTGTAGAACGACACGTTCCCGCCGGTGACCGGCAGACCGAGCCGGCGGCAGGCGTCCGCGAGGCCCCGGCAGGCCTCGGCGAACTGCCACATGACCTCCGGGTCCTCGGGGGAGCCGAAGTTCAGGCAGTTGGTCACCGCGATCGGTGTGGCCCCGGCCGCGGCCACGTTGCGGCACGCCTCGGCCAGGGCGAGCTGCGCGCCCGCGAACGGGTCGAGCCGGGTGTAGCGACCGTTGCCGTCCGTGGCCAGCGCGATGCCGAGGCCCGTCTCCTCCGAGAGCCTGACCACCCCGGCGTCCTCGGGCTGCGCGAGCACGGTGTTCGCCTGCACGTACCGGTCGTACTGGTCGGTCACCCACGCCTTCGAGCACAGGTTCGGCGAGGCGATCATGGTCAGCAGGGTGGCGCGCAGCTCGTCCCCGGTGCTCGGGCGCGGCAGTGCCGCCGGGTCGTCCAGCCGCAGGGCGTCGAGGTCCGCCGGCCGGCGCACCGGCCGGTCGTAGACGGGCCCGTCGTCGGCGAGCGAGCCGGGCGGGACGTCGACGACGACCTCACCGTGCCAGCGGACGACGAGGCGCCCGCTGTCGGTGACCGTCCCGATCCTGGTGGCCAGCACACCCCAGCGTTCGGCGAGCGCGAGCACCTCGGGCAGCGCGTCCGGGGTGACGATCGCGAGCATCCGCTCCTGGGACTCGCTGGCGAGGATCTCGTGCGGCGCCATCGACGCCTCGCGCAGCGGGACGAGACCGAGGTCGACCGCCATCCCGCCGGGGCCGCCGGCGGCGAGCCCGGCCGCGGTCGTCTCGGTCAGCGCGCAGGTCAGCCCGGCCCCGCCGAGGTCCTGGATGCCGACGACGAAGCCGCGGTCGAACAGCTCCAGGCAGCACTCGATGAGGATCTTCTCGGTGAACGGGTCGCCGACCTGGACGGACGGCCGGCGCGCCGGCCCGCCGCCCTCGTCGAAGGTCGCCGACGCCAGCACGGACACGCCGCCGATGCCGTCCCGGCCGGTCTTGGCGCCGAGCAGGACGACCGCGTTGCCGACCCCGGTCGCCGCCGACGTCTGCACCCGGCCGACCGGCAGCACGCCGACGCACAGCGCGTTGACCAGCGGATTTCCCTGGTAGGACGGGTCGAAGACGACCTCCCCGCCGATCGTGGGCAGGCCGAGGCAGTTGCCGTAGCCGCCGATGCCCGCGACCACCCCGGGCAGCACCCGGGCGGTGTCGGGGGCGTCGGCGTCCCCGAAGCGCAACGGGTCGAGGACGGCGACCGGCCGGGCGCCCATGGTGAGGATGTCGCGGACGATCCCGCCGACGCCGGTCGCCGCGCCCTGGTACGGCTCGACGAAGCTCGGGTGGTTGTGCGACTCGATCTTGAATGTGACGGCGAGCCCCTCGCCGACCGCGACCACCCCGGCGTTCTCGCCCATGCCGACGAGCAGCCGGTCACCCGCGGGCGTGTCGCGGAACTGGCGCAGGTGCACCTTGGACGACTTGTACGAACAGTGCTCGCTCCACATCACCGAGTACATGGCAAGCTCGGCGTCGGACGGCGTGCGCCCGAGCGTGCTGACGATACGGGCATACTCGTCGTCAGTAAGCCCGAGCTCATGGTAGGGCTGCGCGGTCGCGCCAGGCACAACAGCGTCGGAAAGTAGCGTGGACGGGACGGTGGGTGCGGTCGGTGTACCGGTCACGCCACCCATCTTCCCGGACGCTTCCCGGTGAAGCCGCCCAGCGCCCGCAAGCCCGGCCAGCCCCAGGCATCCCGCCAGGACGAACCCGATCGGGCCAGGTCAACGATGCCCTGACTGGTGAGCCTCGACCAAGGTAGGTCACCCCCATCCGCAGCTTTCCAGCGGCGCCGGGCCTGGCTGCGCCCATGTCCGACATGATCACTACTGCGTCCAGCCGGCCGGCGTCGCCGACAGCCGCTGGCACCGTTTCCAGACAGATCCAGATCTGGCGCTGAGTCCCCCAGGTCGTCACAGCCCGCGTTCCACGCTCCTGGCATTACCCGCTCCACAGGTCCAACTGTCAGCCCTCCATCACACAAGTCCATCACCCAAGCTTGACTCCAAAATTTGTATGTAGACTGATTGAAGTTGTGAGATGGGAGTGTGATGACGAGCCTCCAGAGCGAGTTCGACGAGGCACTCGTACGCCTCCGGCGCGCCGGTACGGACCTGCAAACCGTAGAAGTGAAGGCATCCGCTGGAGGACTGCCCAGATCGGCTGCCGAGACCGTGTCGGCCTTCGCGAACTCCCAAGGAGGCCTGCTGATCCTCGGACTCGACGAGTCAAAGGGGTTCCGGCCGGTGGAGACCGACGTGTCGAAGCTCGCGAACGATCTCGCCTCAGCTTGTACCGACCAACTTGAGCCGCCGATTCGACCCGAGATCGATATCGTCGAGGTAGATGGTCAACCCGTTGTAGTAGCACGGGTGGACGAGATACCCGCCGATCGCAAGCCATGCCATGTGAAGGCGCGCGGTATGGATCGCGGCTCATATATCCGTACGCACGACGGTGACCGCGTGCTGTCAAGGAACCAGCGCAGTATCAGGACTGCTTGCTGGTGGCGGATCAGCGCGCGGGTATCGGTGTGGGTGCCGCGTCGGGTGCGTTCCGCGGCGAGTAAACCCTCCAGAAACTCAACGGTTTCCTCGCGTGATGGCAACACGGCCGTATATGTCACACTCACCGGGACGCGGAACCTTTCTAAGGCTGATCTTTGGTCGGAGCAGTCTTCTTAGCGGGGTCCCGCGTCTTCTTGTTGAATCGTCAGTTCCCGGGCGTGTCAGCTATGGAGAGTGTCGGTCGCGGACAGTCATGAGTCGTTACGCGGAAATGCTCAATCTTATCGCACCTCATCGGATCCTCGGGCAGCTCAAGGAATTTGCCAAGAGGCCACGCGACGTGCTAACTACTCCGAGAACACTTCCGGCCAACTTTCGTCGGCATTCTCGAGATCTTCATAATCTCCTGTTTCGAGAGGCGCTCAGACTTCGGCACTCAGGAATCATAATAAAGTAACACATACATCCTCGGGAGCGTCTTCGCAGGCCACGGGCCCGTGGAAGGCTCAAGGTGCACAGGCTGCTTCATTCCGGCTTCTAAACCGCCATCGGCCGCCAAGAGAGAGGCGGAACCGAACGGAGAGCCGGGAGCCGCGTCAGGAGTGGCCGTAGGGCTCCGGGCCGGCGGCGTCCCAGGCTGGGGCGGCCTGGGCGGGATCGTCCGGGACCGAGCCCGGCGGATGCGCGGCGACGCCGACCAGCTCCAGGTCGGCGGACCCCGCGTCGCCCGGGTCGTCGTCGTACACGATCGACTCCGG
This sequence comes from Protofrankia sp. CiP1_Cm_nod2, assembly GCF_920664355.1. Taxonomy (NCBI): domain Bacteria; kingdom Bacillati; phylum Actinomycetota; class Actinomycetes; order Frankiales; family Frankiaceae; genus Protofrankia; species Protofrankia sp. CiP1_Cm_nod2. The sequence continues at coordinate 753 of NZ_CAKKTL010000254.1, read as the reverse complement.
GTGCGCGGACGGCGCCACCAGCGCCTCCGAGTGGGCGCCGCAGCCGTGGTCGAGCGCGGTCACCCGGCCGTCGTCCGGCGCCATCTCGTTCGCGCACACCCCGAACACCTGCCCCAGTGCGCCGGCGAGACGCACGTGGAAACCGCAGGTCCGGCAGGCGGCGGGGGCGACCCGGGCGATGGACGCCTCCGGGCCGGACTCACCGGCATACCAACGGGCCAGCGCATCGTCACGACCCGTCACTGACAGCAGACGCGGACGGCCGAGGCCGAGTTCGTGCCACGCGTCGGTGTCGACGAACTCCTCGACGTCGCCGAGACGCAGCGTCAGGCGCGGGTCGTCCACGGCGGTCGGCAGCAGGTCGCCGACGCCGACGTCACCGGGGCGCAGCCGCTGGGACCACGGCACCCACTGCGGGGCGGTCAGCGCACCCTCGCCGGGCAGCAGCACCACGTCGTCCACGGTGGCCTTGCGCATACGCGCGGCGCGCGTGACCACCACCGTCCAGACCCAGTTCGGGTAGGCGCGTGACCGGCAGGCGAAACGGTGCAGGACAAGCCGTTCGCCGTCGGCCTCGACACCGAGATGCTCACCGACCAGACCGGGATCACCGGCCTCGGCGAACGCGGCGGCCCGGGCCTGCTCGACGGCCGCGGCACACACGGCGTCCAGCACGGGTGGGCGCGGCGCCCGGGGTGCGCGCGGGGTCCGGGGTGAGGCGGACGGCCGGCTCGCCCGAGCTGTCTCTTATAC
>NZ_CAKKTL010000253.1:7996-8495 GCF_920664355.1 Protofrankia sp. CiP1_Cm_nod2 | reverse complement strand
CTCGGTCGCGATGGAGCCGGTTGATGTTCCGGTCGATGTCGTGCCGCTCATGTCCGGACTCCCTTTCCGTTTGTCGATGTCGTTGTGTCGGTGCTGGTGCCGGTGCCGGTGCTGGTGCTGGTGCCGGCCGGGCTCGCCGACGTCTCCGCGGCGACGGGGCGTCCGAACGTCACGCTCTCTCCTGCCGCGGCTGGCAGTACCCGCGTACCTGACCCGGCGAGCGGTGGCGACGCGGCCCTGGGCAGATCAGACGGCTCGCGGTGGCAACGCACCGTGTGCGCAGGCGCTCCGACCGGCCCGGACAGCAGCCGGACGGGAGGAGCCACCCGATCACACAGGCCGTCCAGCCGGTGGGGGCAGGCCCAGGCGAACCGGCAGCCGGCCCGCCCCGCCGAATCCGGACGGCCAGCCACCTGGCCCGGCACACCGTCCCCGGTCAGGCTGTCGGTGTACGGATGGTGCGGGCCGGACAGCACGGCGGAGGCGGGGCCGACCTCGG
>NZ_CAKKTL010000253.1:3399-7852 GCF_920664355.1 Protofrankia sp. CiP1_Cm_nod2 | reverse complement strand
CAATCTGCCCCTGGTACAGGACGGCCAACCGGTCCGCCAGGTAGCCCACGACGGCCAGGTCGTGGGAGATGAACAGGTAGGAGACGCCGCCGGTGTCCCGCGCGGCCGCCAGCAGCTCCAGCACAGCGGCCTGGACGCTCACGTCCAGCGCTGACACCGGTTCGTCGCAGACGACCAGTTCGGGTTCGCCGGCGAAGGCCCGGCCGATGGCCACCCGCTGTTTCTGCCCGCCGGACAGCCGGGCGGTCCGCAGCGGCAGGAGGCGAGGGCCGAGCTGGACCCGGCCGGCAAGGTCGGTGACCGTACCCGATCCACGCAGCGTCACCAACGCCCGGCGCAGCACGGTGGACACGGAGTGTCGCGGGTTGAGGGTGGTGTCGGGATCCTGGAAGACCATCTGCACCCGGCGGCGGTCTTCGGCGGACCGACGTGACAGCCGGGACGGCAGGAGGTGTCCGGCGAGCCGGAGCTCCCCCGGGCCATCGGGCCCGAGACCCACCAGCGCCCGGGCGAGGGTGCTCTTGCCGCTGCCGGACTCGCCGACGAGGCCGAGCACCTCGCCGTAGGCGATGTCGAGGTCGATCCCGTCCAGCACCGGCGTCCGGCCGTAGCCGCGGGAGAGCCCCCGCACGGACAGCAGCCCCGGCCGCGGCCCCGGGCCCGCGCGGTCCACTTCAGTGGTCTGCTCGGGAAGACGCGGCGTCGGGCCGCGGCCACTGTGGTGGCAGCGCACCAGGTGCCCGTCCGGGCGCACGTCCAACCGCCGCTCCGGGAGCCCGTCCGGCGGGACTCCGGTAGCGGAGGCAGCGACGGCGGGGACGGCAGGGAGAGCAGGGAGAGCAGGGACGGCGGGGACGGGGACGAGCGACGGCTCCCGGGTGCGGCAGGTCTGGTCGACGAGCGCGCAGCGGTCCGCGAACGCGCAGCCGCCCGGACGTTCGCTGGGGGCCGGCGGCTGGCCCGGCACCGCCAGCAGCCTGCGCTCCCGGCGGGTGACCCCGACCACGGGGGCCGCCGCGACCAGGCCGGCGGTGTAGGGATGCCGCGGCGCGGTGAGCAGCTCGGCCGCCCGGCCCTCCTCGACCAGGCGTCCCGCGTAGAGGACCCCCATCCGGTCGCAGCGGCGGGCGACAAGCGCGAGGTCGTGGCTGATGAGCACGACGGCGGCATTGATCTCCCGCCGCAACGCCTGCAGGAGGTCGAGGATCTCGCGTGCCACCGCCGCGTCCAGGCCGGTGGTCGGCTCGTCGAGGACGAGCAGCCGCGGACGCGACGCGAGCGCCGCCGCGATGCCAACCCGCTGCTGCTGCCCGCCCGACAGCTGGTGCGGCCACCGCCGCGCGATCACGGCCGGCTCGGGCAGGCGCACCGCCGCCAGCAGCTCCAGCGCCCGCCCGCGGGCCGCGGCACGCGACAGCCCCTGCAACCGGCAGGCCTCGGCCACCTGCGCACCGACGCGGGCCGTCGGGTCCAGGCTGCTGGTGGCACCCTGGTGGACCATGGCGAACGCGGTCGCCCGCCACCGGCGCCGGTCCCGTTCCGGCAGGCCGCCGACGTCGACGCCGTCCAGGTGGATGCTGCCGTGCTCGACCCGGCCGCCGTCGGGCAGGACACCGGCCAGCGCCGCCGCCAGGGTGCTCTTGCCGGATCCGGACTCCCCCACCAGCCCGTAGCTTTCACCGGGACGCACCCGCAGGCTCACGCCGTCCACGGCGGCCACCCGCGCGCCCGACGCCGGGTAGCTCACGCTCAGCCCGTCGACGACGAGCCCCCCGGGCGTGCCCGGCCCGGTCACGCCCGCCGGTGTGCCGCCGACCGCCAGCCCGCTCACCGCGCCGCCGACCATCGGCCCGTTCACCGCGCCGCCACCTGTTCCCGCAGGTTGTCCGCGACCAGGGCGACGCCGATGACGAGGCTTGCGACGGCGAGCGCCGGGAAGAGCACCGTCCACCAGGCGTGCTGGAGGAAGACCCGGCTGTCCGCCACGGAGGCGCCCCACTCCGGGGAGCCCGGCGGCTGGCCGAGCCCGAGGAACGACAGGGTCGCGGCGGCGAAGACCGCGTCACCGAGCCGGGACGTCGCCTCCACCAGCACGGTTCCGGCGACGTTGGGTAGCACCTCGCGGCCCAGCAGGGACGGGAACGGCTCACCGCGCAGCCGCGCCGCCTCGACATAGGGCTTCTCCCGCTCGACCAGCGCCGCAGCCCGCACACTGCGAGTAACAATCGGCACGAAGAACACTCCAATAACGACGATCAGGGCGGTGGTGGACCTGCCCACCAGCGCCGCCACGACCACCACCCCGACCAGGCTCGGGAAGACCGCGAGCGCGTCGACGACCCGCATGACGATCTCGTCCAGCAGGCCCCGCCGGACGCCGCACACCAGCCCGAGCAGGCTGCCGGCGGCCACCCCGGCCGCGGCCGCCAGCGGAGCGACCTCCAGCACGGGACGGGCACCGGCCAGCACCCGCGCCAGCACGTCCCGTCCGAACTGGTCGGTGCCGAACAGGTGGCCCCAGCCCGGCGGACGGAACCGCTCGGCCGGATGCTGGGTCATCGGGTCGGCGGGGACGAGATGCGGCCAGAACGCCGCGACGACGGCCCATCCGAGGAGCAGGACCGCGCCCGCCACGAACGACGGCCGGCGCACCAGCCGCCGGACGACCCGTGGCCCGCGGGCCACGGCGGCGACCGACGGCGCCCCGGCGTCGACGACGCTCCCTGGACTCCCTGCGCCTCCTGGGATCCCAGGGCTCACCTGGCCCACCGGGCTCGCCTGGCTCACTGGTGAGCCACCTTCCCGACCCGGATCCGCGGGTCGAGCAGCGCGTACACGACGTCCGCGACGACGTAGACGAGCATGCCCACCGCGCCGAGGACGATCGCGGTGGCCTGCAGGGTCGGCACGTCCTTGCTGGTCGCGGACGTCAGCAGCAGGTCGCCGATGCCCTGGTAGCCGAACAGCAGCTCGACGGTGACCAGCCCGGCGAGCAGGAACTGCAGCTGGACGGCGAGCGCGCTCGTCGCCGGGACCAGGCAGTTGCGCAGCACGTGCCTGCGCACGAGCTGCCCCTCGGGCAGGCCGCGCACCCGCATCGCCCGGATGAACGGGCTGGACAGCGTAGCGGCGGTGCTGGCCCGCACGTGCCGGGCGACGTAGCCGGCACACAGCAGGACCAGCGAGATCGCCGGCAGCAGCAGATGTTCCACCCGGGTCGCCAGCCCCGCTCCCGGGGGCGCCTGGGCCGAGGAGGGCAGCCAGTGCAGCTGGACGCTGAAGACCACCAGCAGCACGACCCCGGTGACGAACTCCGGCGTGGCCCCGAGGCTCAGGCCGGTCACGCTGAGAACCCGGTCGAGCGGGCGCCCCTCCCGCAGCCCCGCGGCGAGGCCGAGCGCCAGCGCGAACGGCACGAGCAGCGCGAAGGCGAGCAGGGCCAGCAGCAGGCTCTGGCCCAGCCGGCCCATCGTCAGTGGCCGGACCGCCACCCCGAGCGTGTAGGACTGTCCCCAGTCACCGGTGACGAACCCGCCCAGCCAGTGCAGGTACCGGCTGGGCAGCGGCTGGTCCAGCCGCAGCTGGTGGCGCAGCGCGTCCACGGAGGCCTGGCTCGCTTCCGGGCCGAGCACGACCCGGGCGACGTCGCCGGGGATCAGTTCGGTCGCGACGAACACCAGCAGGCTGACCGCCAGCAGCGTGACCGGGATCGTCAGCAGCCGTCTGACCAGGAAACGCGCCACACCCGATCAGGCCCTGGTCACGGTCGTCAGGTCCAGGAACGCCGACGGGTGCGCCCGCAGCCCCCTGATCCGGTCGGTCCGGTAGGCGCGGACCGCGCCGTTCCACACGCTGACGATGACCGGCACGTCCTCGTTGAGCGCCCGCGCGATGATTTCCGCCTGTTTCTTCCGTTCGGCCGGGTCGGTGGCCGCGTCGTAGGCGGTGGCCGCCGCGTCCACGGCCGGGTTGGTGTATTTGGAGCCGTTCCACACCCCCTGGCTCTTCACCATCGGGATGATGAACTGGCTCGCCGTGGGCCGGCCCGCCCAGCCGACAAGGTTCGCGGTTGTGAACAGCCACGGGGTGTCGGTGGTCTGGTCGCCCCCGTAGAACGCCCCGGAGGTCTGCTGGTCGAGGTCCACGGTGATGCCGACCTGTTTGAGCTGGTCCTGGATGACCAGCGCGTAGGACCTGTTCGGCGGGTCGAAGCTGAGGGTGAAACGCAGGTTGTCCACGCCCGCGGCGGCCAGCAGCGACCTGACCTTCGCCTCGTCCCTGGCGCGCTGCTGGAGATCGGTCGGCGCGCTGGCGAACGAGGGCGCGAAGAGATGGTCGTTGCCCAGGACACCGGCCCCGTCGCGCACGCTGGTCAGCACCCCCGGCCGGTCCAGGGCGTACGCGACCGCCTGGCGGACCTCCTTCCGCGTGAACGGCGGCCTGTCGACGCGCA
>NZ_CAKKTL010000253.1:2322-3013 GCF_920664355.1 Protofrankia sp. CiP1_Cm_nod2 | reverse complement strand
GGGTGAAGGCGGTCAGGGCAGTGCTGTTGACCTTGTCGACGGCGATGGAGCCGCCGCCCGCGACCGGGCCCACCAGGCTGGCATCCGACAGGATCTGCCCGTCGACGGCACCGCTCTGCAACGCGAGCAGATCGGCCTGCGCGTCCTTGTAGAAAGCCACCCTTACGCCGTCGAGGTAGGGCTTCCCGGAATCCCAGTACCTCGGGTTGCGGGTGAACGACGCGCCCGTGCCGCTGTCATAGGAGCTCAGCAGGAACGGCCCTGTGCCGATCGCTTTCTGGGCGAACGTTCCCACCTGGTAGTCCGGCTTCAGGATGAGCGCGTTGTAGTTGCCGGCGGACACCAGATAGGGAAATTCCGAGAACGGCCGCTCAAGGCGGAACACGACCGTGTCGGGGCCCGCCAGCGAGACGCCGCCGGCCTTGAGCACCGTGTCGAACGCCGACAGCGCCGCGGACTTGTTCGCGGGATCGAGCAGACGGTCGAACGACGCCTTCACCGTGGCCGCGTCCAAAGGTGTGCCGTCGGAGAAGACGACTCCCTGGCGGATGGTGAACGACCAGGTCCGGCCCGCCTCCGACGACGTCCACGCGGTCGCCAGCCGGGGCCGCAGCTGGAAGTCGGCGTCCAGCCAGATCAGGTAGTCGGCGACGAGCTGGACCAGGGCGATCGCGGTGCCGTCGTACATCGA
>NZ_CAKKTL010000253.1:900-1692 GCF_920664355.1 Protofrankia sp. CiP1_Cm_nod2 | reverse complement strand
CACCGGATCCAGCGCGGTCGGCGGCGGCGGAGCGCTCAGGGTGACGGTGCCTCCCCGCTTCCCGCCCGCGGTCGAGGACGCCGAGGAGTCGGCGGCGTCCGCGTCACCCGTCGAACCGCCGCACGCCGCGAGGAGCGCGGCAAGCCCACCGGCGCCGGTACCGGCCAGCAGGCCGCGTCGGGTCAGCAGCGCCCGCACCGGATGTTCGGCGGACGCCGCCGCCATCCCGGCTGTTCCGGTCGTCTGAATCGGCTTGGCCGGCTGGACCGGCGCTGTCGGCTGAACCGGCGCTGTCGTCTGAACCGGCGCTGTCGTCTGAACCGGCATTGTCCGGGTCGGCGATTTTCTCACGAGGGTCGGCGTCCTTTGTGGAAGGGTGGGTGAAGCGCAGCGGATCAGGACCTGTGCCACGAACCCCCGTGTCCGGCGGCGGCCTGCGTAAATGACCATGTGACTCGGGTGCGGCGAGAGGCACAGGGGAGACGGTGGAACGCGCGGTGCTTGCAGACGGTGAACCGCCGGGCCTGCGCAGACGGGGCCGTACAGGCGGCAGCCGATCAGCCGCGGTAACAGCGCCCGCAGATCATCCGCATGAGGTCGATGTGTATCCGAGCGACCAGGAGAACTGTTCTCCACACACCACCAACGGCACCATGACCATCCCAACCAGTCAAGTGGGCAATACCTGCCAGCGACCCACCGGATTCGCGAATACGGGCAAAAATGGATAAGATTGGACGCGGATGCGGCAGGATCGTCCGGCCACGCCCCACCCAAGCCGCAGACGGCCCA
>NZ_CAKKTL010000253.1:0-750 GCF_920664355.1 Protofrankia sp. CiP1_Cm_nod2 | reverse complement strand
GCCTGTACGGCCTGACGGCAGCCTGGGGGCGGAGTCTCGGCAAACGACCAGTTGCCCGTAGTCCAGGGAGTACCCGTGATCGACCTGCCGTTCCACCGGCCCGGCCGCTTCTGGCGGGGCAATCTCCACACCCACTCGGACCGGTCCGACGGGGCACTGCCGCCGGCGGAGATCGGGCGCCGCTACCGGGAGGCCGGCTATGACTTCCTGGCCATCACCGATCACTTCCGGGCCAGGTACGGATTCCCGCTGACAGACACCCGGCCGTTGCGCACCCCCGGATTCACCACACTGTTGGGCGCGGAGCTGCATGCCCCGCGCACCGAGTTCTCCTCGGAGTGGCACATCGTCGCCGTGGGGGTGCCACTCGGCTTCCCACCTCCCGAGCCCGGCGAGAGCGGACCGCACCTGGCCCGCCGGGCCCGGGCCGCGGGCGCGTTCATCGGCATGGCCCACCCCGCGGCTTCGCTGCTCACCCTCGCCGACGCCGAAAGCCTGGACGCGGCCCACGCGGTCGAGGTCTACAACGCACTCTCGGCCCGCGAGGACCGGGGCGACAGCTGGCATCTGACCGACATCCTGCTCAACCGGGGGCACCGGCTTGGCGCCTACGCCGCCGACGACGCGCACTTCCAGCCCCAGGACCCGCCGGGCTGTGCGGCCTGGGTCCAGGTACGCGCCGACACCCTCACCCCGGAAGCGCTCCTCGCGGCCCTCAAGGCCGGCCACTACTACTCGAGCACCGGACCC
>NZ_CAKKTL010000252.1:0-7232 GCF_920664355.1 Protofrankia sp. CiP1_Cm_nod2 | reverse complement strand
ACGCAGCGCCGCTCCGCGTCCCGCTCGCCGTCGGCCGCCTCGAGCGCGGCCCGGGCGGCCTCGTAGGCGGTGACGTCGCGGGCGGCCAGCGCGCCCGCGAGCGCGGCCAGCTCCGGAGCGGACGTCCCGGTCCTGGCCGCCGCCAGGTAACGGCCGTGGATGCGGCTGAGATCCGCGGTGGCGGCGGCGGCGCGTTGCCGCCACCGGACGTCCTCGAGCGCGGCGGCGAGATCCCGGCAGGCCCGGGCCCCGGTGAACGTGACACCGAGAGAGCCGCCGGCGGCCGGGGTGCCCGTGACGGCGGTGCCCGTGACGGCGGTGCCCGTGACGGCGGTGCCCGTGACGGCGGTGCCCGGGGCGTCCGACGTGCCAAAGGCGCCGGCGGCGGCGGAGGTGTTGGCAGCGCCGAAGGAGGCCAGGACGCCGAGGACGCGGTCGCGCGCGCCGCGGGCGTGGTCGACCGCGGCGAGGGCGCCGGCCAGATCGTGCAGGCGGGCCAGGCGCACCTCGGGGGCGGCGTCGGGGTCGACGTGTACGTCCACCAGCGCCCAGGCGCTGCTCGCCGTCTCCAGGCAGACCTGCGCGGTCAGTCGGGCGAGTACCACGTCGAGCAGGTCGGGGGTGCGCGGGGGGATGCCGTCGACAGCCGCCTCCGTGAGCAGGGGAGCCGCGTTCTTCTGGGCCTTCGAGGGGAAGACGGCGCGCAGGCCGTGGCCGGCCGCCAGGTGGGCCCGCAGCGCCTCACCGTGGGCGAGCAGCACCTGCGCGCTCGCGGGCCCCCGCTCGGTCAGCGCGGGCAGGACGACCGTGTGCAGCCCGACCCGCTCGAGCGCGCCGGCGGCCTGCTCGACGGCCGGCGTGGTTGAAGCGATCTTCTCCCACAGCACGGCGTCACGGCCGGCGAGGGCGTCGTCGAGCGCTGTCTGCACCCACGCCCAGCGGGTGTGATGGCCCGCCACCAGCGCCAGGGCGTCAGTCAGCTCCGCGGCGGCCGCCCGCAGGGCGTCCACCCGCGCCGGGGACAGCCCGGCGAGCCGGTCGGCGAGAGCGGCGACCGGCTCGCCAAGGGTGGCCGCGCTGTTGTGGGCGACGGAGGAGGCGGCCTGCTCGGCGGCCAGCAGCTGGCGGATCGTGCCGGTCGGGACCAGCAGGTCCGGATCGGTCGGGTCCTGGGCGAGCCGGTGGGCCCGGGCAGGTGTGCGGGAGCGCAGCACGGCGAGCAGTTCGGCCGCCTCGGCGGCGTCCAGGGGTGCTGGCGGCGGCCCACCATACTCGCCGCGGCTGCCGCGTCCACCGTGGTCGTTGTAATCGTTGCGACCGCCATGACCGCCATGACCGCCGCTGGCGGGTGTCGGGCCGTGCCCGCCGGCAGCGCCATCGCCGCCGCGTCCCCGGTCGCTGTCGGTGATATTGCCACCGGCGCTGGCGCTGTCCTGACCGGCGGCGGGCCAGGGCACGGGGGTGGGGAGCCAGCCGTGGGCGGCGTGCTCATCCCGCACCCGGGCCGCGATCCGGGCCAGGGTGCCCTCCCAGCCCGGCGCCACATCGTCGCTGCTGTGGTGGACGCCCTCGGCCGCGCGCAGCTGCTGGATCAGTTCGGCCAGTTCGGCCCGGCGTGCGACGGCGTCGTCCCGCCGGGAGCGCAGCCGCGCGATCCGCCGGTCGTGGTCGTCCGGCCGGAAGGCGGCCTTCTCCGCCGCGAGCGCGCTGATGCTCACCGCGAGCTCGGTCGAACCGGTGTCGTCGAGGTCGGTGAGCGACACGCACAGCCGTTGCAGCTCCGGGGGCATCTTCTCCCGCAGCACCCGCAGCGCCTGCGCCTTCTGGCTGGTGACCAGCACCCGCTTGCCCTCGGCGAGCAGCGCGGACATCAGGTTGGCGATCGTGTGGGTCTTGCCCGTCCCGGGTGGCCCTTCCACCACGACGCCGTTGTCCCGGCGCAGGCGTTCCATCACGTGGGCCTGCTCCGGGTTCGCCGGCAGCGGGAACAGCGGCGCGGTGTCGCCCGGGCCGTCCCCGCCGGGCGCCGCGTCCCCGGCAGGCAGCACGTCTCCGGCAGGCACCGTGCCCGCGGCCAGCCAGGCCAGGCGTTCGTCGGCCTCCAGCGTCTCGACCAGCTGCACCAGGCCGAGCGGGGGCGGGCTGTCGCCGCGCAGCGCGTCCAGCATCTGGTCGTAGTAGTTCAGCAGCGCCGCCCGGCCGCGGGCGCGCAGCACCAACGCCGGGGCGAACGTCACCTGCGGGCGCGGGCCGGGCCGCGCCGCCGGCTGCCAGGACGGCGAGTAGCCGTCGGTGGACACGTCCACGGCAAGGGTCAGCCAGTCGCGCAGGACCCGCTCGTCGTCGGAGCCGAGGGAGACGGCGGGGCGGCCGCGCAGCCGCTCGTGCAGCGCGTTGGTCCGTTCCGGCCGGAACGCCGCCACCCCGTCGAGCAGGCTGCTGTCCTCCAGCCGGGTTGTGGCCTCGGCGGGCAGCCGCAGGCGGATGGCGGAGCTGGCCGCGTCGATCTCCACCAGCAGCCTGGTCGCGAGCAGATGATGACGGACCTCGACAGCCGCGGGTGGGCCGTCCGTCGCGGAAGGCCGCCCGCCTGTCACGGACGGGCGTGCCGCCGCCGGGCCGAGCGCCGGCCGGCCCGGCATCGTTGCCGATGTGATCGTTGCCGCCGGGTCGAGCGAGGGCATGCCGGTCGCGGACGGGCCGGGCGCGGCTGCCGGGCGCGCCGTGGACGCCGGTCCCGACGCCGACGCCGACGCCGATGCCGACGTCGGGACCGGGCTCGGGACCTGCCAGGACAGCAGGCCGGTGCAGAGCACCAGCTCGAGCGCGTCGCCCTCCTGCGCCAGGCGCTGGGCCACCGTGTGCAGGACGTTGTGCAGGGCCCGCCGGTCGGCGTCCGCGCGGGCCCTGGCCGCCCAGATCCGCCAGGCCGGCAGCCACTGCGCGTAGGCAGCCCGGATCTCGGGCGCGTCCGCGAGCCGGATGGTTTCGGTGATCTCGCGCTGGATGCCGTCCGGCCGTAGTTCGACGCGGGTCCGTGGGCCGATCTCGCGCAGCGGCGGGAACTCCTCGACCGGCTCGCCCGGCTCGGCCATGACGACCCAGTCGGTGAGCGGGCCGGGCAGCGCCGGCGGTGGTGGCAGTGCCGCCGCGGCGGGTGCGGCGAGCAGCACCTCGCCGGGGCCGGCCTGCTCGAACAGGGACAGCCCGTCCGGGAGGTCGTCGAGCCACACCACGGCGGGATGCTCGTCGACCGTGGTGACCCGCGGCGCCTGGGCCAGGGCGATCTCCCGCAGGAACCGGACCAGCCGGTGGCACCGGTCGGTCAGCGTGGCCCGGCGCCGGTCGTCGAGGTGGTACTCCGCGCGGAGCGGCCCGGCACCGCTTTCCGCACCGGGCTGTTCCCCGCCGGGCTGTTCCTCGCCGGGCTGTTCCTCGCCCTGCCGCCCCGCTCGCCCCGCGCGACGCTGCCCGCCGCCGAGCCGCTCGTCGCCCCGGCGCTCGCTGTCACGGCGCTCGTCGGGGCGATCAGCGTGATGGTGCCCGTCGTGATGGCGCGGCTGGCGAACCGCCGTCTGATCGGTCATAGTCCCCTCCGGATGCGACCGCCCCCGAGGGCTTCCTCCGATGGCCGGATGCGCACACCGGCGGACACATCCCGTTGCGGCAGTGCCCATAATGACGCGTCCCACTGGGATGCGGTCATGCCGGGTGGCGTCGCGGGCGGGCACGGGCGGCGGGAGCCGGCCGGGGGGAACCTGTCGAAGGGGGGCCGATGGCCCGGCCCGGCGGGCCGCCGCGTGTGCGAGCGCGCGGGTGCGACAACATACCCAGCTGTGAGCTCACGGTTTCTTGCGGACCTGCACATCCACTCCAAGTACTCACGGGCCTGCAGCCGCGACTGCGACCTGGAGCATCTTGCCTGGTGGGCGGCGCGCAAGGGGATCCAGGTGATCGGCACTGGAGACTTCACCCACCCGGCCTGGACGCAGGAGATCGTCACCAAGCTCGTGCCGGCCGAGCCCGGCCTGTTCCGGCTGCGCCCCGACCTTGAGGCGGACGTGCTGCGGGCCCTGCCCGCGTCCTGCCGGGTGGCGACCCGGTTCATGCTCTCCACGGAGATCTCCACGATCTACAAGCGGGGGGAGCGGACCCGCAAGGTCCACCACCTTCTTTACGCCCCGAGCACCGACGCCGCGGCCCGGATCACCACGAGCCTGGCGAAGATCGGCAATCTCACCGCGGACGGGCGTCCCATCCTGGGACTGGACTCGCGCGACCTGCTGGAGATCACCCTTGGCGCGGGCGACGGCTGCTACCTGATACCGGCCCACGTGTGGACGCCGTGGTTCGCGGTGCTGGGCTCCAAGTCCGGTTTCGACGCGGTCGAGGACTGCTACGTCGACCTGGCCGACCACATCTTCGCGCTGGAGACCGGCCTGTCCGCGGACCCGCCGATGTTCTGGCGGCTGTCCGGGCTCGACCGGTTCCGCCTGGTCAGCAACTCCGACGCGCACTCCCCGCCCATGCTCGGCCGGGAGGCGACCGCGTTCACCTGCGACGTCGACTACTTCGCCATGCTCGCGGCGCTGCGCACCGGGGACGGGTTCGCCGGCACGATCGAGTTCTTCCCCGAGGAGGGCAAGTACCACCTCGACGGCCACCGCAAGTGCAACGTCCGCTACGAACCGAGCCAGACCCGGCAGGCGGACGGGCGCTGCCCGCAGTGCGGACGGGCGCTGACCGTCGGCGTCCTGCACCGGGTGGACACGCTCGCCGACCGCGCCGAGGGGGTCCGCCCGCCGACCGCGGGCGAGGTGCGCTCACTGGTGGCGCTGCCCGAGGTCGTGGGGGAGATCCTCGGGGTCGGGCCGAAGAGCAAGGCGGTGGCCGCGCAGGTCACGGCGCTGGCCACCCGGCTCGGCCCGGAGCTGGGGATTCTCGCCGAGGTGCCGCTGGACGCGATCGCCGAGGTCGGCTCGTCCGCGCTGGTGGAGGCGATCCGCCGGCTGCGGAACGAGGAGGTGATCCGCGAGGCCGGGTACGACGGCGAGTACGGCGTCATCCGCCTCTTCCGTCCGGAAGAGCTCAGCTCGGACGCGGGCACGCTGTTCGACCTCGCCGCCGGCACGGCAGCACCGCCCGCCGACGCAGCGGCATCGTCCGCCGGTGTAACGGCTCCGCCTGCCGGCACAACGGTGCCGGGCGCCACCGCAACGGCACCGGGCCGCGCAGAGCCGGGCCGCGCAGAGCCGGGCGGCACAGCGGAGAAGGCGGCGGGGGAACGGGCAGCGGGGGAGAAGGCAGCGGCCGCGGGCGGCTCCCGAGCTCGCTCCGCCCGTCGGGCAGGCCGCGCCGTCCGTACCGCGCTGGCGCCGTCCGTGCCGGCGCCAGCAGGCCGGCCGGCATCCTTATCCGCGGCCCCGTCCGCGGTGGGCAGCACCGCGGTGGACAGCACCGTGGATTCATCGGGCACGCCGGATCCGGCGTGCCCGGCTCCTCGGCTGCGTGTCCCGGCCGCCGACACGCCCCCCTCCGGCCCGCCCGCCGCCGGCCCACCATCCTTCGACGCGCCCGCCGCCGGTTCCGTGACGGGCGTGCCCCTCCAGAGCGCGCCGCTTCCGAGCGCGCCGCCCGAGATGCCCGGCTCGTCCGTCCTGGCCGCTCTCGACGCCGAGCAGCGTGCCGCGGCGGCCGTCACGAACGGCCCGTTGCTGATCGTCGCCGGGCCGGGGACCGGCAAGACCCGCACCCTCGTCCACGCGATCGCGTACCGGGTGCGGGAGTGCGCGGTGCCGGCCGAGCGGTGCCTGGCGGTGACCTTCACCCGGCGGGCCGCGGCCGAGCTGCGTGAACGGCTCGACGCGCTCATCCCCCAGCAGGCGTCGCGCGTCTTCGCGACCACCTTCCACGGCCTGGGGCTGCGGATGGTCCAGGAGCAGCACGCCCGGCTCGGCCTGGGGCCCGGCGTCACGGTCGCGGACGAGGCGGTGCGCGCGCAGGTCCTGCGGGAGGCGCTGGCCGGCACGGCGTCGGGGGCGCGCAACCTGGAGCGGCTGCGGCGCGCGCTGGCCGGGCTGCGCCGTGCCCGCGCGCTCGGGGAGCCCACCGACGGGCACGAGCTGGCCGTGCTGGCGCGGGAGTACGACCGCGGGCTGCGCGCGCGCAACCTGGTCGACCTCGACGACCTCGTCCAGCTGCCCGTGCTGGCGATGCGGGAGCATCCCGAGGTCGCCGACGAGTACCGGGCGCGCTGGCAGCACGTCTGGGTCGACGAGTACCAGGACGTCGACGAGCTGCAGTACGTCCTGCTGACCATGCTGGCCGGGCGCTTCCGCGACGCCTCGCCCGCCCGGTCGGCGCGGTCGGTGCCGTGGCAGGCCGCGTCACCGGAAGCACCGGAAGCACCGGAGCCATCGGAAGCACCGGGGGCGTCGGAGCCATCGGAGGACGTCGCTGGCGGGGATTCCGCCGCCGACGGCGCGACCGGCGCGTGGCCGGCGGCGAACCTGTGCGCGATCGGCGACCCGGACCAGGCCATCTACTCCTTCCGCGGCTCCGACGTGGGCTTCTTCCTGCGTTTCCGGGACGATTTCCGGGACGCGGAGGTGGTGTCGCTGACCCGCAACTACCGTTCCACACCCATGATCGTCGATGCCGCCGTCCGCCTGATCGAACCGGCCACCCTGGTGCCCGGCCGGACCCTGCGCGCCGTCGGGCACCATCCGCGCAGCGCCCCGGTGCTGCTGCGCCGTACCGCCGACGAGGCCGACGAGGCATCGGTCGTCGTGGGCCTCATCGATGAGGCCCTGGGCGGCACGTCCTTCCACGCGCTGGACACCGGCGTGGACGGGACGGAGCAGGCCCGGCTGTCCTTCTCCGACATCGCGGTGCTCTACCGCACGGCCCGCCAGGCCCGGCCGGTGATGGACGCCCTCGACCGGCAGGGGTTCCCCTTCCAGCGCCGGTCCCACAACCGGTTCGCGGACACCCCGGGCGTCGCGTACCTGCTGGAGCTCATCGGCGACGACACGCCGGCCGGCGGGATTCCCGCGCCTTCCCCGCTCCCGGCAGGCACCGCGATCCCGGCGGGGACGGCACCGGCCGGCCCTCCGGTAGGTCCGACGCCCACCGGGCCTCTCGTGGGCGCGGTGCCGGCGCGGGGCCGCGGCGTTCTCGCGCGGCTGCGGACGGCGGCCCAGACCGCGCTCGAGCACGCCGCGGCCCTGCCC
>NZ_CAKKTL010000251.1:7121-7919 GCF_920664355.1 Protofrankia sp. CiP1_Cm_nod2 | reverse complement strand
AAGGGTAAGGACCCGCCAGCCACGTCACGCGCGCTCTCCCCGGGTCCGTGCACGGACCCGGGGAGAGCGCGATCCGATGGCACAGGCCGAAACACGCGCCCGGGCATCACCACGGATGTGCTTCAGGTACGGAGAAGCTGGGAAGGGGAGATGGTCAGCGGGAACGGCGCGGTGACCGTCAGGACCTCGTCACCGTGGACTGCGCCGACCTCGAAGTACTCGGCCCCGGTGAGCGCGAGGGTGGTGATCGAGGGGCTGTCGGCGTCGACGATCCAGTAGTGGGGGACGCCGAGACGGGCGTAGACGTCGCGTTTGAGCAGCCGGTCGATGCCCAGGCTGCTGGGGGAGAGAACCTCGACGACCAGCACCGGGACAGCCAGGTAGCGTTCGCCGCGCACGAGGTCGTCATGGCGGACCACGCACACGTCCGGCTGGACGCTGGTGTGCCGCCCCTTGCGCACATCCGGCGTCGGCCCGAACACGACCAGGTCCGCCGGGTCTTCGCGGTTGACCGCCTCGCGGTTGGCTGCCTCAAGGATGATCGCGAGGTTCAGGCAGGCGCGCTGATGTTCCCAGCGGGGCGCCGGGCTCACCAGGAGCACTCCGTCCACCAGCTCGTAGCGCCGACCGTCGTCGGGCATCTCCTCCAGATCGTCGACGGTGAACCCGTCGTCCCGGATCGGAAGATCCTCGTAGGCGACCGCCATGACCACCATGATGAGCTCCTCTCAGTCACAACGCCAGACTGATCGCCACACACCCTCCGCACCAGACCGTACAACGATCTGTGGATAACCC
>NZ_CAKKTL010000251.1:4706-6616 GCF_920664355.1 Protofrankia sp. CiP1_Cm_nod2 | reverse complement strand
ACCCGTGAGTCCCACGGACACCAGTGGGCCCCGGGGAGGAACGCCCCACCGGCCTCGTCCAGGTGCTCCTCGACATAGTCCATGTTGGCGTCACATACCTCGATCGCCATGTCGAAGAACCATATGGTGTCCGGATCGAGATGGAAGCTGTACTTCGGGTTGTAGGGCTTCGGCTGCTTCCTGATCCTCCCTACGACGTGCACCTTCTCCTTCTCCGTGCCGGAAATGATGTTGCGGGCATGAGTGATCTTTTCGGGGTCCGTGAGCTCGAAGACGAACTCCTGCCCCGGGCGCTCCGTGAACGCGAAATAGGCCATGAAAAACTCCTGTTCGTCCTGACGGCATGAATAAACCGAATGGCCCGTCACGGCACCGCCCGGCCGGTCGGCCGAGCCGATGTTGGCGGTCGCGACGCGCGTCCGTCAACACTCCCACAGGTACCGTGAGATCGGGCTGTCTCGTGCTCGGACGGCCCAGGCGACCAATCAGCCGAGCTCTGGGCACGCCATTCTCCAGCGGCGGTGGAAAATTGCGATGTGTTGTGCCACCGTGGCCGGTGCGACCGGATTCATCGACGGATCGGAACAGCACGGCCGCGCGCCAGATGCTCTGGCGGCACTACGACAGCGACAACAACGAGATCCAGCAGGACGATCACCACCGACGGGTTCCCGGAGCTCGACGGCGCGCCCGGCGGCACGCTCGACTCCTATCGGATCCTCGCCCACGCGCTGGAGGAGAACGGCGGCCGGGTGGAGCTGCGCCATCCCACGGTCTGCTTCGTCCCCTCGGTCAGCGCGGTCGCCGTCCGTGACCTCGACCGGCAGGCCAATCTGTACACGAACATCAACGATCTTCCGCCGGATGACAGCGAACTGGACGACTTCGTCTGCTCCACCACCAACACCGGCCACACGGCCATCACAGCGGAACTGTCCACCTGGCTCCTGGACCGTCTCCCGGACTGATCCCGCCCCACCCGACGACCACGGCGAGGCGCACACCCTTCCCGGCCGGCGTGCGCCCCACCGCCGTCCGCCGGAGCCCTCGGCGGACGGCGGTGAAATTAGCTATACTTCTAGCCATGTCGATCGTGGAACAGATGCCGCTGGCAGAGGTGAAGAACAGGCTCTCGGAGGTGGTGGACAGCGTCGAACGTGAGCACGGCCGTGTTGTGATCACCAGGCATGGCAGGCCTGCCGCGATCGTCATCAGTGTCGACGACCTGGAGTCACTGGAGGAAACCCTCGACGTCATGGCCAGCACCCGTCTGATGGCCGACATCCGGGAAGCCCTCGACGATCTCGAGGACGCGGGGGCGACCGTCCTGAGCAAGGAGGACGCGCTCCGCCTCGCGACCGGCCGGTGAGCGCCCCCTACGAGATCGCCTTCACCGCGCCCGCGCGGCGTGCCCTGCGCCGTCTGCCCGAGAAGGTCGCCACCGCCGTCGTCGAGTTCCTGTACGGATCACTGGCGGCCAACCCGCACCGTGTGGGTAAGCCGCTCCAGCTTCAACTCGCCGGTCTGTACAGCGCGCGACGCGGCGACTACCGCATTGTTTATCGGATCAACACCGACGACCACCACGTCGACATCGTCGCCATTGAGCACCGCGCCGACGTCTACCGGCCGCGAGGATAGACATGCCCCGCCGCCGGTCAGGGGGAGACGGCGAGACGGAGGCGGTCGCGGCGGCGGGCGAGCAGGCGGTCGGCGAGGGCGTCGGCGAGTTCGATGTCGTCCAGCGACGCGCGGGTGCGTTCCTGGACGTCGAGGAGCGCGGCGAGCAGTTCCGCGGACAGGCGGGTCCGGTCGGCCACCCGGGCCACGCTCGGCGGCAGCGGCCGAGGGGACGACGGCGGTGACCCGGCCCGGGACCCGGGCCCGGGGATAGGGGCCGACGGGCGGGG
>NZ_CAKKTL010000251.1:0-4528 GCF_920664355.1 Protofrankia sp. CiP1_Cm_nod2 | reverse complement strand
GGGGACGCCGGTGACGACGGTGTCGGTACCCCGCCGCCAGCGGTGCTGCGGGTGCGGGCGACGGGGCCGGTTGCGCAGGTCCATGCATCCACTAACGGCCATGGGGCCCCCCGGATCAACCCTTGACATCAGGGCTGCCTGGCAGACCCCCGGTTACCCACAGCTGGTCCCCAGCGGCGCGGTGGATACCCACCGCGCCATGAACAGCGTTATCCACATTTTCAGGAGCGTGTGACCGTTCTCACATTCGATGGGACAATTGCGAACGGATCATCCGACGGGGGTGGACGTACCGGTTGCGTCGCCCGCGGCACCAGCGCCACCCACGTCGGTACCGCCGGCACCCCCGCTGCCGTCAGGCTCCCGCGACTCCCGTTGCGCCTCCCGCGCCGCGCCCGTCGCAGCCGTCAGCCCCTGGGAGCCTGAGCGGCCCGTCACGCCGGCGGATCCGCGCCGCGCCGCGGCCTGCCACGGCGACACCACACCGGCGGTTCCCACCGGCTCGGTGGCCTCCCAGACCTGCCGCCAGTGTGCCTTCCGGGCGGCCCGCGCGGCCCGGGCCGGTACCGCCGGGCGCTCCCGCGCCGCGCGCAGCGAGTCCCACCAGGACGTAGCGTCCTCGTCGATCAGCCGGGACACCTCGGCGAAGATACGGCCGGTGAAGGAACGCAGGTCGCTGTCGGCGGGATACAGCGGCCGACCGAACCGCACCGACACCCCGGGCCGGCCCGGGACCGTCCACGCCCGGCCCCGCGGCATCGCGGCGAAACCGCCGCGGATACCCACCGGTACCACCGGCACCCCGCAGGTGATCGCCAGATGCGCCGCGCCGAACCGGAACCGGGCGAGCTGGCCGTCCTTCGTCCTGGTCCCCTCCGGAAAAATGACCAGATTCCAGCCGGCGGCGAGCAGGTCGGCGGGTGCGCTCGACGGCGCCCCGCCGCGGCGTTCGATCGGCACGGTCGCGAACAGGAAGGCCGTGCCCAGGCCCCGCCACCAGCTGTCGAAGAAGTAGTCGGCGGCGGCGGCCACCGCCGTGTGGTCCCGGATGTCCCGCGGCAGCGCGCACAGCAGCAGCGGCGCGTCCAGATGGCTGGAATGGTTCGACACGAAGACCGCGGGCGTGCGCAGCCCCTCGAGCGCGTCCAGCCCGGCCACCGACAGGGACAGGTTCGCGTCCAGCATGGGGCGCATCCCGAGCTCCAGCGCGGCGACCCGGGCCGCCCGCATCGCGGGTGTGCGCGCCCACGCGGTGGGGAACTCCCGGCCCCGCGGCGCCGGCTGGTACGGCCGCGCCGAGGCGGGCACCGGTGGGCGCGACGCCCACCGCCAGCCGCGGGCCATCTCACGCAGCCCGATCCCGGCCGGGCGCTGCCGGCCGCCCGGCGCCGTCACCGCACGTCCGCGATGGCGTACGGCGGGGAGTGCAGGTAGGTCAGGGACGGGTTGCGCCCCACCGTGGACGAGATCATCTCAAGCGCGTCGGCCAGCGTGGACGCGGCCCGGAAACCCATCCGCGCGCAGGCCGCCCGGTCACCGCCGACCCACACCACGTCCCCGAGATGGTCCAGGGCGTGCGCACCCCAGTACCACATGTAGAACGGGTGCACACCGTGATAGGCGTGGGACGTCCGGTACAGGTGGGTGTACCAGGGGTCGGTGGCGTACTGCTTCTCGAAGGTCGCCTCGATCGTCGCCGGGTCGGTGGACTCGGCAAGCACCTCCTCGAAGAAGTCCACATACGACGGATGGTGCAGCTGGGAGAACTCCGGCGTCACCGGATGGTAGAGGATCATCGCGCCGCCGCGGCGCACCAGCGGCCGGCCCCGGTACATGTTGAAGAAGTACCCCAGGCCCAGGCACATCGCGAGAATCGGGTTCATCACCGAATTGACGTTGTACGGCCCGAGATACGGCAGGCCGACGACGAGGACGTCGCTCTGCCCGTCGACCTCGACAAGCTGCTGGCGGTGCACGTTGGCCAGCGTCTTCGCGTGCACGGCCTCGGTCTCACCGGCGTGCACCCCGGTCACCCCGTAGTCCGCGACCAGGTCCTGGAAGATCCGGCGGCGGGGCCGCGTCGGCATGGCGGCCAGCCCCCGCGACAGCCCGAACGCCATCGCCTGGTCGCGCACGGACCACTCCCACTCCCGTCTGGTGAGGAATCCGTATCGGGCCGGGAACGCGGCGTTGTTCACCGTCGTCTCCACCGTGAAGATCTTCAGGTGGTCGGCGAGCAGCCGGCCCATCCGCCACGCCGAGGAGTGCATGGCCGACCGGGTGTGGTCCATGAACGACCGCGAGTGCACCATCGTGTGGCTGTTGTGATGGTGGCGCAGGCTGTTGTAGGAGGCCAGCCCGATCGGCACCGACTTGTGCCCGCCGTCCATCGCCACCAGGTTGACGTTGACGTAGACCAGCAGGTCCGACTCGGCGGCCCGCCGGTTGATCTCGACGTCCTCGCCGTTCTCGGTCAGGCCGACGTGCAGCAGGTTGTCCCTGTCCTCGGCGTCGTGGTTGTAGAGGCTGTCCGGCCAGAACGAGCGGAACACCCGCTCCCCGACGGCCCGCTCGATCTCGGCGGCGGTCATCCGGCGGTGCAGGGCGTTCGCCACGATGAGCACCACGTCATCGACCCCGGCCTCGGCCGCGAGCGTCAGCACCTGCTCGATCACCCGCTGGCGGATGTCGGGCCGGCGCATCGGCGGCAGCGGGATCGACAGGTCGTCGAAGGCGATCGTCAGCCGCATCCCCGGCCGCAGCAGCGCCCGCAGCGGCTCGCTGTTCTCCGGCTCGGCCAACGCCCGGCTGATCGCCGCGTCGACGTCTGCCAGCGCCGGCAGCGACTCCGGCGGGTAGACCACCCGGGTACCCAGCGGAAAGCGTTCCAGCCCGAACGCCTCACCCTGGTGGACGAGCAGCGGAGGAGTCCGCTCATCGACTTCGAGCACGAACCCCGGTCTCACCTGTGCGATCCCCTTACGCGCGGTTTCAGCCGAACGACACTGGGTTGTCGTCGGCGTCCTGAAATAAGCGTCTCAGCAGACGCCATAGTGCCTGCGAACAGGCCCCGTCCGCCTCTTCTACGCCCTGTCACGTTCCGTGTCCCGTCACGGCGTCATCAGGTCGAAGGCAACCTTGACCGCTCCCAGCCGGCCGGCGGACAGCGCATGGTCCAGCGCGTCCCGCCAGCGGTCCAGCGGATAGGTGGCCGACACGATCCCGTCCAGCGGCGCGGACGCGGCGAGCTCGAGGGCCCGGTCGAAGTCCGCCCGCTGACGGGGCTGCCCGCTCACCTGCCCGTTCACCTGGCCGTCCGGACGGCCGTCCGGACGAGCGGCCGGCCGTACGGCCGCGCCGGCGGACGAGGCGTAGGCGCCGACCAGCTCCAGCTCGCGGAACCACAGCGGGGTCAGGTCCACCGAGCCGGTGGGCACTCCCGACAGCACCACCCGCCCGCCCGCCCGGGTGGTGCGCAGCGCCGTGGACAGCGACGACGCGCTGCCCGCGCAGTCGATCGCCACGTCCACCCCGCCGAGCAGGTAGGGCGGGCCGACCTCCGGGTCGAGCCGCAGCGCCCGGGTGCCCCGGCGCACCCCGCCGACGGCGGACGCCGGCGGCAGCACCTCGTCCGCGCCGAAGAGCCGGGCCAGCTCCACCTGCCGGCGGTGCTTGGCGACCACGGTCACCGTGCCGGCCGGAGTGAAGGCGCGCAGCGCCAGCAGGGTGAACAGCCCCACCGCGCCCGCACCGATGACCAGCACCCGGTCGCCGTCGGCGGGCGCGGCCCGCAACGCGGTGTGCACGGCGCAGGCCAGCGGCTCGACCAGCACCGCCCGCTCGTCCGGCAGGCCCGCCGGCACCGGGTACAGCTGCGAGCGGTGCGCGACCAGCGCCCCGCTCCACCCGCCGCCGGTGTCCGCGCAGAAACCGGTCTGCAGGCCGGGGGAGACATGCCCGGAGGTCACCCGGTCACAGCGGCTGGTGTGCCCGGCGGCGCAGCCGGCGCACGCGGGCAGCCCCCGGGCGGCACAGCCGAGCACCGGGTCGACGACCACCCGGGAACCCGCCGGCAGCTCCGTCCCATCACTCAAAGTAATATCCGTCTGTGTGTCGGCCACGATCTCGTGCCCGGGCACGAACGGCATCGACACCAGGGAGGCGAAGTAGAACGACGACCGCCCGGTGACGGTGGCCAGATCCGACCCGCAGATCCCCGACAGCCGCGGCCGGATCGTCACCCAGTCCGGCCCGGGACGCGACGGCGCCGGCCGGTCCCGCAGCCGCAGCGGCGCCGTGGTCGTCGCCGCCGCACCGGCCAGGGACGGCAGCCGGCCCGACACCGTCCGGGTCGTCAGGTAACGCGGCAGCGAGCGGTAGAGCTCCAGCGCGCGGCTCACCGCCGGCCCCCCGGGTCGACGGTGACGACACGGTCCGCCCCGGCGCCCGAACGTCCCGCCAGCCCGCCACCGGCGCCGGCGCCGGCCCGCCAGGCCCGCACCCGCGCGGCCACGGCATGGGCCCGGCG
>NZ_CAKKTL010000250.1:0-7288 GCF_920664355.1 Protofrankia sp. CiP1_Cm_nod2 | reverse complement strand
GCCCTGGCCCGCACCTGGCCCGCACCTGGCCCGCACCCGGCCTGCACCTGGCCCGCACCCGGGCCGCACCCGGGCCGCACCCGGGCCGCGGGCGGGCACGGGCGGGCACGGGCCCGGCGAAGGACACGGGTGAAGGACATATCGGTGGATATCGCGCCCGCTGCCTGTTCGTCGACCGGAACGGCCGGGGCCGGCCGGGTACGGTCGTTGATGTGACGCCGCAGGAGACTCCATCGTGGGACGCCGCGGACGGGCCATGGCGCTGCCGCCTGCACGTGGTGAGCGGCAAGGGCGGCACCGGCAAGACGACCGTCGCCGGTGCGCTCGCGGTGGCACTGGCCACCGGTGGCAGGCGCGTCCTGCTCACCGAGGTCGAGGGACGCCAGCAGATCGCCCAGCTCTTCGACACCCCGCCGCTGCCCTACGCGGAACGCAAGGTCGCGAGCGCTCCCGGTGGCGGCGAGGTCTTCGCGCTCGCCATCGACGCGGAGGAGGCGCTGCTGGAGTACCTGGAGATGTTCTACAACCTCCGCCGCGCGGGCCGGGCGCTGGAGCGGATCGGCGCCGTCGACTTCGCCACCACGATCGCGCCGGGCGTCCGTGACGTCCTGCTCACCGGCAAGGTGAAGGAGGCGGTCAACCGCCCGGACGCGGCCCGCCCCGGGGGCAGGGCCTACGACGCGGTGGTTCTCGACGCGCCGCCGACCGGGCGGGTCACCCGGTTCCTCAACGTCAGCGCCGAGGTCGCCGGGCTGGCCAGGGTGGGCCCGGTCCGCGCCCAGGCCGACAGCGTGATGGCGGTGATGCGCTCCGAGCAGACAGCCGTGCACCTGGTCACCCTCCTGGAGGAGATGCCGGTCCAGGAGACCGTGGACGGCGTCGCCGAGCTGCGTGCCGCCGGGCTGCGGGTCGGCGGTGTGATCGTGAACATGGTCCGGACGCCGTTGCTCGTCGACGAGGAGCTCAAGCGGGCCGGCGCGGGCCGGCTGGACGTCGAGGAGCTGGCCGCGGGCGTGAAGGCGGCCGGCATCGTCCCCGCTGCCGCGCTGGTGGACGCGCTGGTGGCGGAGGCGGCCCAGCATGCCCACCGGGTGGCCCTGGAGCGGGCCGAACGCGGCGAGATCGAGGCGTTGGGACGTCCTGTGTACGAACTGCCCCTGGTCGCCGACGGCGTGGACGTCGGCGTGATCTACCGGTTCGCGGAGTTGTTGCGGATGCAACGGATGGTCGGATGAGCAACGGTCGGACGAGCGGGCTCGCGGCTGTGGGGACGCGGCTGCCCCCGGCAACGCCCGCGTCCAGGGTGCCCGCGTCCATGGCGCCGGCGTCCGCGGTGCCGGTGCTGGACGTCGACGCCATGCTCGACAGCGAGAAGATCATCGTGTGCTGCGGGTCGGGCGGGGTCGGGAAGACCACGGTCGCCGCCGCGCTCGCGCTGCGCGCGGCCGAGCGGGGCCGCCGGACGGTCGTCCTCACGATCGACCCGGCCCGCCGGCTGGCCCAGTCCATGGGCCTGACCGAGCTGGACAACAACCCCCGGGAGGTCGTGGGGGTGGACCGCTCCGCGGGTGGCCATCTCGACGCGATGATGCTCGACATGAAGCGGACGTTCGACGAGATCGTCCTCGTGCACGCGACCCCGGAGCGCGCCCAGCAGTTACTCGACAACCCCTTCTACCAGTCGCTGTCGTCGTCCTTCGCCGGTACCCAGGAGTACATGGCGATGGAGAAGCTCGGCCAGCTGGACGCGACGGGCGAGTGGGACCTCATCGTCGTCGACACCCCGCCGACCCGGTCGGCCCTGGACTTCCTGGACGCGCCCAACCGCCTGAGCGCCTTTCTCGACGGCCGGCTGCTGCGGCTGCTGCTCGCCCCGGCGAAGGCCGGCGGGAAGATGTACCTGAAGGTCGTAGGCGTCGGGCTGGGTGTGTTCAGCAGGGTGTTGACGAAGATCGTCGGCGCGCAGCTGCTCGCCGACCTCAGCCAGTTCGTGGCCGCCCTGGAGACGATGTTCGGAGGGTTCCGGCAGCGCGCCGACCAGACGTACCAGCTGCTGGGCGCGCCCGGGACGTCCTTTGTCGTGGTGGCGGCGCCGGAGGCCGCGGCGCTGCGGGAGGCGTCGTACTTCGTCGACCGTCTCGACGCGGACGGGATGCCGTTGGCGGGCCTCGTCGTCAACCGGGTCCACCCGGTCGGGCCGCCCGCCCGCGGGCTGACCGTGGAACGCAGCCTGGCGGCGGCCGAGACGCTCGGTGAGCACGCCGAACATCCGCTGGCGGCGGCGGTGCTGCGCATCCACGCGGAACGGGTGCGGCTGGCCACCCGGGAGCAGCGCCTGCGGGACCGCTTCACCAGCGCGCATCCCGACACGCCCCTGGTCGAGGTCGACGCGTTCGCCGGCGACGTTCACGACCTCGACGGCCTGCGCGCTGTCGGCGCCGTACTTGCCGGTGACAGTCCGCCCGGTTTCCCCGACCTTCCCGGCCTCCCCGAGCAGGCCCACGACGTCGCCCCGGGGCAGACCAGCTAGCGCGAACCGAAGAGGGTGGCGGCCGAATGGGGTGGTGACGTGGTTCTCGTCCCCTGTCACCCCGCGTCCGCCGCGCCGTGGCTGCGTTCGCCGACGCCGTCTCCCGCCTGGCGTTGGTGGGGCTGTCGGCGACCGGCCGGTTTCATGAGGACTGTGGGGGCGCAGGGCAGCGGTGTCGCCTGCCCCGCCGGGTGGATCTCAACCGGCGGGGACTACGGAACGTCACAGGCGCGCGGGCGGCGGTGTCGCGTGTCCCGCGGGGGCTGTCGGCTGGTCGAGCCCGCGGGTGCGCGAACGGTTGTGATCGCGCACCCGTCGAGCGGATCGGGCATCTGAGTCCGTCCGGTCGTCCTTGCTCGTCCGGCTAGCCCGGATCATCGCTGGCAGCGACGCCGTCGTCGAGCGGTTGTCCCGTTAGTGACGTTGATGTCCGCAATGCCCCATAGACGTGTGATGATGAGCCGCGCTGGGGAGCCGGACAGCGAGTTCGTCAACGAAAAACCAACAGGACGCCAGTAGGTGACCAGTAGGGGACGAGGTGCGGACGGTCCTAACCGGCGGAGGCGGTGCCGTGGTGGGCGCGCGCGTCCGCGAGCAGCTTCCGCCACGATGTGACGTCCGGTCGCCGGCGCAGCAGTGCCCGGCGTTCCCGTTCGGTCATACCGCCCCAGACTCCGAACTCCACTCGGTTGTCAAGGGCGTCAGCGAGGCACTCGGTGCGGACGAGGCATCCGAAGCACCGGGTCTTCACCCGGTTCTGTGCCGCTCCCTGGACGAAGAGGTCGTCCGGGTCCAGGTCGCGACAGGCCGCGTTCGCGGTCCAGTCGCCGTCGACGGTCGAGCCGATCAACTGTGTCGAGCTGGCACGTCGGGCGGCACTGGTGCGGGTCGCCAGGCTGCTGGTCATGCCACCTGCCTTTCTTCTCGAGACCGGGTCAGGGGGCCCGTGCGGGTGGTGACGTGGCTTCGCCCGAAACCGTATGGAGCGTCTCCGCCACGGCACAGACCCCACACGGGTGGTTGTCTAAATGACCCGTCCGGGCCATTGATCCGAATGACGAGAGAGGCGCTATCTGTAACCAGATCATGTCGTGTGCGTGACATTCATATGTCCGTTCCGTGCGGTCGTACGCTGGTGCGGGAAGCGCGGCTGAGCGGCCGTGCGAGGGGGCCGTTTGGAGGTTCCCGGACGTGACCAGCGCGACAGGCCCAGGCCGCGAGGGCCTGTGGCCGCCCGCCGGTTCCGACCGGGCCGGCTACGGCAGAGGGGTCGCGTCGGGTGCCGGCCTGATGCCGGACGGTCCACGTCGCGGCCGTCCGCGCGTGTGGACGGTGGTCGAGCGGGCCGGGCAGGCCATGATCCTCAGCGGGCTCGCGGGTGTCCTGCTCGCGCTGGTGATGTTGCCGGTCGTGGCGCTGGCGGGCCTGACGGTGAAGGGCGGCGCCGACGCCTTCCTGGACCTGCCGGCGAACCTCGCCGTCCCGCCACTGCCGCAGGCGTCCCGCATCCTGGACGCCAGGGGTAATGTCATCGGATATCTGCGAGGTGAGCAGGACCGGCAGATCGTCCCCCTCGACCGCATTCCGGCGGTACTGCGCCAGGCGGTCATAGACATCGAGGACTCCCGCTTCTACGAGCACACCGGCCTCGACTACCGGGGGCTGCTGCGGGCCTATGTCTCCAACCAGGAGTCCGGGGCGGTCACGCAAGGCGGGTCCACTCTCACTCAGCAGTACGTGAAGAACGTCCTCCTGCAGGCCGCGACCTCCAAGGAGGAAAAAGACGCCGCGACCGAGCAGACCGTCAGACGTAAACTCCGGGAAGCACGCTACGCACTTTACCTCGAGGAGCACCTGAGCAAGGACCAGATTCTTGAAAGGTATCTGAACATAGCCTACTTCGGGGACGGCGCCTACGGCGTGGAAACCGCGGCGAAACACTATTTCAACGTCGAGGCCGACCAGCTCACCCTCCCGCAGGCGGCGATGCTGGCAGGTCTGGTCAAGAACCCGACCGCCTACAACCCGGTGCTGCACCCGCAGGCGGCGATGTCGCGACGGGACGTCGTCCTGGAGCGTATGCACGAACTCGGCCACGTCAGCGATGAGCAGTTGCGACAGATTCGGGGGGCCCCGGTGGTGCTCAACCGTCCACCGCAGGCGGCAGACCCCTGCCAGCTGTCGTCGGTGCCGTTCTTCTGCGCCTACGTCCGCCGCGCGCTGCTTGCCGACGAGCGCTTCGGGGCGACCCAGACGGACCGGGAGCGGCTGCTGTTCGAGGGCGGCCTGACGATCCGCACCACGCTCGACCCGGTCGCCCAGGCCGCCGCGCAGAACGCGGCGAACACCGTCGTGCCGCCCGGAAACCGGGTGGCGGCGGGAGTGGTGACGCTCCAGCCGGGCACCGGGAACGTGCTGGCGCTGGCGGTGAACCGGGAGTACGGCCCGTCCGCGGACGGCCAGCCGCCGGAGCGGACCACCGACTTCGTGCACACCAAGCAGATAATCCCGCTGGAGCAGGCCTCGTTCTCCCCGGGATCCACCTTCAAGGTCTTCACCCTTGCCGCGGCCCTGGAAAAGGGGCTGCCGCTGAACACCACGTACTATTCCCCGGCCTGCTACCACTCGGATGTCTTCCACAATCCGGACACCGACGACAACGGGCGCCAGAGCCAGGGGGACTGCTACGGCAACGCCGACCCGAACGAGGCCGGCTTATATTCCATGACCACGGCGACCTGGGACTCGGTCAACACCTACTACATCCAGCTCGCGGAGAAGGTCGGGCTGCGCAGCACCGCCGAGATGGCACGCCGGCTGGGGGTGACCTCCTGCCGGGTGCAGGACCAGTCCGCGTCCCTGCGCTGCCCCGGCGGCGGCATCGGGCCGGTCGACGGAGCGGCCGTGCTCGGCACCAACGAGATCTCCACCATGGATCTGGTGACCGCCTACGCCACGCTGGCCAACCACGGTGTCCGGTGCGATCCGCGGCCCTTCGAGTCGATCACCCAGCGGGTCGGCAGCACCGACCGGCCGGTGCCCTACACCGCGCCCGGGCCGTGCCGCCAGGTGCTCAGGACAGAGATCGCGGACACGGTCACCTCGGTCCTCGAAGGCGTCATCCTGTACGGGACCGGGGCCCCCAACGCGCAGATCGGCCGGCCGGCCGCGGGCAAGACCGGCACCGCCGAAGGCTTCAGCACCGCGTCGTTCGCCGGTTACATCCCCCAGCTGGCCACCGCCGTGACCGTCGCCGACCCGCGCTCACCCACGACGTATCCGCTGCGTAACGTCCTCGGTCATCCGGTCGTCTACGGTGGCGGCCTGCCCGCCCAGGTGTGGGCGAGGACGATGCGTGGCACCGTCGACGGGCTCGGGCTGCCGGTCGCGCCGATGCCCTCCCCGGACGCCACCCAGCCCCACCCGGCGAAGAAGACGCTGCCGGACGTCGTCGGCCTGGACCTGTCCCTGGCACAGCAGCAGCTGACCTCCCAGGGCTTCCGGGTGACGGTGCAGGAGATCTGGAGCCCGTTCTCGAAGGGGACGGTGCTGGCGATGAATCCCGGCGGCAATCAGGAGGTGGACGAGGGCTCGGAGGTCGTGCTGATGGTCTCCCAGGGCTTCGTCCTGCGCTCCTTCCGAACCGACGCCGGGGGAGCCCCGGCCCGGCTCGACAGCGGGAGGACCTCCGTTCGCCCCGGTCCCGCCACCGCGGGATCCAGGCGTGCCCGGGGCGACGGCAGGGCTGGCGCGGGCTGACGGGCCCTGCCGGCCGCTGGCGGATCGTCCCGTCCGCCCTCTCCTGCCCGGGAGCCGCCCTCTCCTGCCCGGGGGCCGGTCGGCCCTGACCGGGGGCCGGTCGGCCCTGACCGGGGGCCGGTCGGCCGTGTCCCACCAGGGCCGTACGCCGCCCGGCCGGTGTCCGGACGGGCCGCGCCCACCTGCCGCTGACGGGGGATCCGCTGGCCCGCGGTGGCCAGTTCGTCAGCGGCAGGTACCGGATGCCGCCGCCAGCGGTGCCCAGCTCACGTTCCGCTCACGTCCAGCTCGCGTCCGGCTCACGGGCTAGGCGGGCGGCGACGCGGCCAGCCGGGCACGGACCAGGGCGGAGACGCGGGCCCCGTCCGCACGCCCGGCCACCTCGGGCTGGACCGCCTTCATCGCGGCGCCCATGGCCTTCGGCCCGGCCAGGCCGTGTTCGGCGACCACCCTGTCGATGATCGCGGCGAGTTCGTCGTCGCCAAGCTGCTGAGGGAGGTAGGCGGCCAGGATCCCACCCTCGTCGTTTTCCTTGCTGGCCTGTTCCGCGCGGCCCGCCGCGGTGAAGGCCTCGGCGGCCTCCCGCCGTTTGCGGACCTCCCGGGTGAGTACCTTCTGCACCTCGGCGTCGGACAGCTCGCGAACGCTCCTGCCGGCGACCTCCTCGTCCTTCAGCGCCGCCAGGGCCATCCGCAGGGTGGACGTCCGCAGCGCGTCCCGCGCCTTCATCGCCGTGGTGAGATCCGCCCGCAGACGATCCTTCAGTTCGCTCACACAGATGACCTTAGTGGTCGGCGCCGGACGCCCGTCGCATCGGCGGATCGCCGAGAAGCCGGCGCCGGAGCCGCTGGCGGCGGCCTGCCCTGGGAGCGATCAACAGCTACTGGCGGGTGGGCTGCCCGCGAGCGCGGCCCGCAGCAGGGCGAGGGCCGACCAGCGCAGGGTCTCGGCGGCCTCGTCGCGGGAGAGACCAGCGACGTCGGTGAGCCAGATCAGTGC
>NZ_CAKKTL010000249.1:0-7297 GCF_920664355.1 Protofrankia sp. CiP1_Cm_nod2 | reverse complement strand
GGCCCCGGCCTGCCGGCCGGCAGGCCCGTCATCGCCGGTCCCGGCGGGCGGCCTGGGCCGGCCGGGGCCGCGGCGCGCTTGCCGCGTCCCACCGGGCGTAGGCGTCGACGATCTCGCTGACCAGCCGGTGACGCACCACGTCCGTGCTGGTCAGGAGCGCGAAGTGGACGTCGTCGAGCCCGTCGAGGATCTCCCGGACCACCCGCAGACCACTGCGGGTGCCACTGGGCAGGTCCACCTGCGTGACATCCCCGGTCACAACGATCTTGGAGCCGAAGCCGAGACGGGTGAGGAACATCTTCATCTGCTCGACGGAGGTGTTCTGCGCCTCGTCCAGGATGATGAACGCGTCGTTGAGGGTCCGCCCGCGCATGTACGCCAGCGGCGCGACCTCGATGGTGCCGCTCTGGATCAGCCGCGGGATCGAGTCCGGGTCGACCATGTCGTGCAGGGCGTCGTACAGCGGGCGCAGGTACGGGTCGATCTTGTCGTAGAGGGTGCCGGGCAGGAAGCCGAGCCGCTCCCCCGCCTCGACCGCCGGGCGGGTCAGAATGATCCGGTTGACCTGCTTGGACTGCAGCGCCTGCACGGCCTTGGCCATGGCCAGGTACGTCTTGCCGGTACCGGCCGGGCCGATGCCGAACACGATGGTGTGGGCGTCGATCGCGTCCACATAACGCTTCTGGTTGAGCGTCTTCGGCCGGATCGTCCGGCCCCGGCTGGAGAGGATGTTGAGGGTGAGCACCTCGGCCGGGCGTTCCTCGCTGCCGCTGCGCAGCATCGACAGCGAGTGGTCCACGTGGGCGGGGGTGAGCTCGGCCCCGGACTCCAGCACGGCGATCAGCTCGGCGAAGAGCCTGGCCGCCAGCGCGTTCTCCTCCGGCGGGCCGGTGATGGTGATCTCATTGCCCCGGACGTGGACGTCGGACGATAACGCCTGTTCGACGACACGCAACAGCTCGTCCTGGTGGCCGAGCAGGCTCACCATGCTGTGCGCACCGGGGACGACGATGCGCGTGACGGTCCGCTGGTCGGACTGGGAGGTGGAATCGGTCATGGGTTGCGGCCGGCGCCGGCCACGGGACCTCTCGAACGACATGAGTCAGTACGGTCCTTCAGTGTAGCGATCCTCAGGCCGGTCGGACCTCCCGGGCCGGCTGCCGGGCCGGTCGTCGCACTGGCCGTACCAGCACAACAGCCGGCACGACAGGCACAACGAAGGCCGGCGGGACACCGGCCGCGGGCACACCGGGTACATGATCTAACGCTCCCATCGGGACGTGTGGGAGAGGACGACCGCGGCGGCGACCACGCCGGCGGTCGACGTCCGCAGCACGGTGGGACCGAGCCGGGACGGCCGCCCCCCGGCCGCGGCGAACACCTCCAGTTCGACGTCGGTGAGCCCGCCTTCCGGGCCCACCACCACGACGATCTCCGCCGCCCGGGCGCCCGCCGGTCCGCCGGGCGACGCGGCCGCCGCCCGGGCACTGGCCGGCCCGGCGATGGCCGCCGTGGCCGTCATGGCGGCCGTGGCCACTGCCGGGGTGACCGCTGCCGCGCCAGCCACTGCCGTGCTGGTCACTGCCGTGCTGGTCGTCGTCGCCGCGGCGAGTATCCGGGCCAGCGGTTCGGCGGCCTCCTCGTGCAGGACCACGGCGAGTTCGGCCGCGGCGAGCCGGGCGGCGGCGGCGTCGGTGTCGGCGAGCGCGGCGACCCGCGGCCAGAACACCCGCCGCGACTGCTTCGCCGCCTCGCGGGCCGTCGCCGACCAGCGCTCGTGAGCGCGGGCGCCCCGCTCCCCCGCCCAGCGCACGACCGAGCGGGAGGCCGCCCAGGGGACGATCTCGTCGACCCCCACCTCGGTCATGAGCTCGACCGCGAGCTCACCGCGGTCGCCCTTGGCCAGCGCCTGGAGCACCACGAGCCGGGGCAGCCGCGCCGGGTGCACGACCCGGCGCCCCACCGCGCAGTCGAGCTCGTCCCGCCGGCAGCGCACGACCGTGCACTCGGCGACAACGCCACTCCCGTCGGTGACATCCAGCCGTTCGCCGGGACGCAGCCGCCGTACCGTCGCCGCATGCCTGCCCTCGGCGCCGGCCAACGTCAGCTCGGCGGTGTCCGGCACCGGTACCTGGTGGAACAGGGGTGCGGTCAGCGGTCAGGCCGCCCTTCGGGGGTCACCGACGGTCACGCTTACCGGGTGCCACGGGAGCCGCGCAGCCGGGAGAAGAAGCCCTGGCCGTCGGCGGAGCCGTTGCCGCCGGAGATGACCGCCGGCTGCTCCTCGTCCCGCAGCTTCGCCAGTTCGCGCAGCAGCCGCTCCTGCTCGGCGTCGATCCTGGTCGGGGTCTCGACCACGACGTGGATGTGCAGGTGGCCGCGTCCGACCGAACGCAGGTGCGGGATACCCCGGCCGCTCATGGTGATCACGTGGCCGGGCTGGGTGCCGGGCTTGACCGTGATGGTCTCGCTGCCGTCGAGCGTGTCCAGCGTGCAGGTGCTGCCGAGCGCGGCGGCGGTCATCGGGACGCGCAGCTCGCAGTGCAGGTCGTCGCCCTCCCGGGTGAACACCGGATGGGGGCGCTCCTGGACCTCGACGTAGAGGTCGCCGTTGGGGCCACCGCCCGGGCCGACCTCGCCCTCGCCGGACAGCCGGATGCGCATCCCGTCCTCGACCCCGGAAGGGATCTTGACGGTGAGGCTGCGCCGCTTGCGGACCCGGCCGTCGCCGCCGCACTCCCGGCACGGGTGCTCGATCACCGTCCCGGTGGCGCCGCAGCGGGTGCACGGCCTGGAGGTGACCATCTGGCCGAGGAAGGAGCGGGTGACCTGCTGGATCTCCCCGCGCCCGTGGCAGACCGGGCAGGTCACCGGATGGCTGCCCGGCGCCGCGCCGTCCCCGGAGCAGGTACCGCACACCACGGCGGTGTCCACGGTGATGTCCCGGGTCGTGCCGAAGGCGGTCTCGGAGAGGTCGAGCTCGAGACGGAGCAGGGCGTCGTTGCCCCGGCGCACCCGCGAACGCGGCCCGCGGCTGGCACCGCCGCCGAAGAAGGCGTCCATGATGTCGCCGAGGCCGCCGAAGCCGGCTCCGAACGACGACCCGCCGGCTCCCCCGCCGGGCGCCAGCGGATCCCCGCCGAGATCGACGATCTGGCGCTTCTCCGGGTCGGAGAGGACCTCGTAGGCCGCGGTCACGGCCTTGAAGCGGGCCTGCGCCTCCGGGTCGGGGTTGACGTCGGGATGCAGCTCGCGGGCGAGCTTGCGGTAGGCCCGTTTGAGCTCGTCGTTCGAGGCGTCCCGGCGTACGCCGAGCACCTCGTAGTAGTCGGTGGCCATCAGTCGGCACCCAAGAGATCACCCACATACTTGGCGACGGCCTGGACGGCCGCCATGGTTCCTGGATAGTCCATCCGCCTTGGACCGACCACTCCCAGGCCACCCAACGCGGACGCCCCGCGACCGTACCCCGTCGCAACCACCGATGTGGAACGCAACGCATCCACGTTGTTTTCATGGCCAATACGGACCGTGACGGTATCGAGGTCCCGTACCTCGCCGATCAGTTTCAACAGAACGACCTGCTCCTCCAGAGCTTCCAGAAGCGGACGCAGCGTATCGGCAAAGTCGATGGCGGAACGCGTCAGGTTGGCGGTACCCGCCAGAGCGATCCGCTCCTCCGGCTTGTCGACCAGCGCCTCCATCACGACCGTGATCAGCGTGTTCAGGTGTGGACGCAGCCCCGGCCGGGCCTCGTCCGGCAGGTTGGCGACCGCCTCGGGCGCGTCCGCCAGCCGACGCCCGTTCAGCGCCGCGTTGAGCACGGTGCGCAGCTCGCTGACGGTCGGGTCGTCCACCGGCTCGGGTATCTCGACGACCCGCTGCTCGACCCGCCCGGTATCGGTGATCAGTACGAGCAGCAGGCGCACCGGCGTGATTGTCACGATCTCGATGTGCCGGACGCTGCTGCACGACAGCGACGGGTACTGCACGACCGCGACCTGGCGGGTCAGCTGGGCGAGCAGCCGGACCGACCGCCGGACCACGTCGTCGAGGTCGATCGCGCCCTCCAGGAAGCTCTGGATGGCCCGCCGCTCGGCCCGGGACAGCGGTTTGACCCCTGACAGCCGGTCGACGAAGAGGCGGTAGCCTTTGTCCGTGGGAATCCGGCCGGCGCTGGTGTGCGGCTGGGTGATGTAGCCTTCTTCCTCAAGTGCGGACATGTCATTACGGACAGTGGCAGGAGACACCCCGAGCTGGTGGCGCTCGGCCAGCAGCTTGGAGCCCACGGGTTCGTTGCTGAGCACGAACTCCTCGACGATGGCGCGAAGTACGTCCAACCGCCGTTCCTCCAGCACGCCGTATCACCCCTTTGCCACGCTGAAGCCGCCGGGCGAGGTCAGCGACGACCACACGAAGCCGCCGAGGCCGGAAACCCGCTGGCGGGACGCTCTGGCACTCGATTGCCGCG
Source organism: Protofrankia sp. CiP1_Cm_nod2 (assembly GCF_920664355.1). Lineage (NCBI taxonomy): Bacteria > Bacillati > Actinomycetota > Actinomycetes > Frankiales > Frankiaceae > Protofrankia > Protofrankia sp. CiP1_Cm_nod2. The sequence goes on along the minus strand of NZ_CAKKTL010000249.1, from coordinate 2,826 downwards.
AGTGCCAATTGTAGCTGTCCTGGCGACCAGGCGAGACGGACAAATGTGTCACCGCCACCGGGAACCCCACGCGTGTTTCCGGTGACGGCTGCGGCCGGTCGCGGCTAGTCCGGCAGCAGAGCGTGGATGACGGTGTCGGCGAGCAGCCTGCCGCGCAGGGTCAGCAGGACGCGTCCCGCCGCCAGCGCCGGGGGATCCACCAGCCCGTCCGCGGCGAGCCGGGCGGCCTGGGAGCGCCCCGTGGGAGTGAGCTCCCCGACGGCGAGGCCCTCGGCCAGGCGCACCTCGAGCATGACCCGCTCCATGCGCGCGGCGGCGTCGTCCAGCTCCTCGTGGGCCGCCGCGGGACTCGTGCCCGCGGCGAGCCGCGCGCTGTAGGAGGCCGGATGGCGCACGTTCCACCAGCGGACGCCCCCGACGTGGCTGTGCGCCCCCGGCCCGAAGCCCCACCAGTCCGCGCCCCGCCAGTAGCCGAGGTTGTGCCGGCTGCGGGCGGCGGGCCCGCGCGCCCAGTTGCTGATCTCGTACCAGCCCAGGCCGGCCGCGGTCAGGGCCTCCTCGGCCTGCCGGTAGCGGTCCGCCATGAGATCGTCGTCGGGCGGGAGCAGCTCGCCGCGCCGGATCCGCCGGGCCAGCCGGGTGCCGTCCTCGACGGTCAGCGCGTACGCGCTGACATGGTCGGGCTCGAGCGCGACCACCGCGTCCAGGCTCTCCTGCCAGTCCCGGGCGGACTCACCGGGGGTGCCGTAGATCAGGTCGAGGTTGATGTGGGCGAAGCCGGCCTTGCGCGCCCAGCCGACCACGTCCGGGACGCGCCCGGGGGTGTGCCGGCGGTCGAGCGCGGCGAGCACGTGTGGGCGGGCGCTCTGCATCCCGAACGAGATCCGCGTGTACCCGGCGGCGGCCAGCCGCTCCAGCGCGGCGGCATCCACCGACTCGGGGTTCGCCTCCGTGGTCACCTCGGCGCCGGCGGCGAGACCGAACTCCGTGTCGATCATCCGGAGCAGCAGCGCGAGGTCCTCGGCGGGCAGCAGGGTCGGCGTCCCGCCGCCGACGAAGACCGTCGACACCGCGACGTCGGCCGGGCCGAGAACGGCCCGGGCCAGGCGGAACTCGGCCGCCAGCGTCGCCACGAACGTGCCGATCGCGGCCCCCGGCCCGAGCTCGGTCGCGGTGTAGGTGTTGAAGTCGCAGTAGCCGCAGCGGGCCGCACAGTACGGGACGTGCACGTAGACCCCGAACGGGCGGCTGCCGAGGGTGTCCGTGGCCCGCGCCGGGAGCACACCGTCCCAGCTCTGGAGGCCGCCCCCGGCGGCTGGGGAGCCCGTGCCCCGCGGGCCTCCCGGGTGTGCCGGGTGTGCCGGGCGGCCCGGCTCGCCGGGGCCGGCTGCGCCGGGCTGACCGAGGGCCGGGCCGGCCGTCGAGATGTGCGGCATGACCATAGTGTGCCCGACTCACGACACCGTGCCCGCCTCCAACACGTGCCCGCCTCCAGCGCCCGCCTGCCGTTCGACGGCCGTACGGCCCGCTCACGGGGCGCCCCGGGCCGCGCGGCCCGTGAGCGGGGCGCCCCGGGCCGCAGCCACTCCATGATCTTTATATTATGATCTTTATATTCAGTTATCGGATCTGTCGGATTTAGCCGCCCAATACGGCCGCCGAATACGCCCGGAACCCCACCGCGGCCACGGCCGGTGGCGACGTTGACCTGACATTGATAATCGACTGGTCAATATAGGTGAAGCGTCGTGAGCTCGTGGTCCCGCGTCCGGAAAAATAAATCGCATGAATGACGACGCCGTGCGCGGTGTCCTCGACAACATCGAGGATCTTCTTCCCCCTCACGCGACGGAGTACCGATCCGGCACCCTGGCCGGATCGGCCGGCCCCGCCAGCCATGACGAACCCGCCACCGAACCCATCCGACTGCCCCCTTCGTCCGCACGAACCCCCTGAGCAGCCCGGACAGGCAACACGGACAGCTCAGGAAGCCCGGGCCTCCCGGACCGGCCCGCCTGGCCGCCGGCTCCGGGAGGAATCCCGCGAGGCCGGGGGGAGCACGGCCGCACCGGCGCCCGGAGGGCGGCCGGAGTCACCGCCCAGCCACGGACGGCAGACTTATTTCCCGTTCTTGGACACGTCCGTGGACAGCGCCGCGATGAATGCCTCCTGCGGGACCTCGACGCGGCCGATGGTCTTCATCTTCTTCTTTCCTTCCTTCTGCCGCTCCAGCAGCTTGCGCTTGCGGGTGATGTCACCGCCGTAGCACTTGGCCAGGACGTCCTTGCGGATGGCGCGGATGTTCTCCCGGGCGATGATCCGGCTGCCGATCGCGGCCTGGATCGGTACCTCGAACTGCTGACGCGGGATCAGCTCCCGCAGCCGGGAGGTCATCGCGACCCCGTAGCCGTACGCCTTGTCCTTGTGGACGATCGCGGAGAACGCGTCGACAGCCTCCCCCTGCAGCAGGATGTCGACCTTGACCAGGTCGGCCACCTGCTCGCCGGCCGGCTCGTAGTCGAGGCTGGCGTACCCCCGGGTCTTCGACTTCAGCGCGTCGAAGAAGTCAAAGATGATCTCCCCGAGCGGGAGCCGGTACTTCAGCTCGACCCGGTCGGTCGACAGGTAGTCCATCCCGCCCAGCGTGCCGCGCCGGCCCTGGCAGAGCTCCATGACCTGGCCGACGAAGTCGGACGGCAGCAGCACCATGGCGTCCACGACGGGCTCGTGGACCTCGAAGATCTTGCCCGCCGGCCAGTCGCTCGGGTTGGTGACGATCGTCTCGCCGCCGTCCTCCATGACCACCCGGTAGACCACGTTCGGCGC
>NZ_CAKKTL010000248.1:0-7363 GCF_920664355.1 Protofrankia sp. CiP1_Cm_nod2 | reverse complement strand
TTGCAGCGCGTCGACGTCCTTGGACAGGAACGACTTCTGGATCTTCGGGATCAGCCCCTCGTACGTCAGGTTGACACCGTTGACTTTGATCTTGGTCGGCTCCTTGTGGAGGAGGTCGTGGAGCTCCTTCCCGGTGTACCCGCGGATCGGCTTGTCCGGGTCGAGGAAGCCGCAGCCGCTGAAGATGCGGCCGTACCAGCCGTCGACGCCGTAGCCGGGGATCGTGAGCGCACCCTCGTTGAGCGACCTGCTGTCGTCGTAGAGCGCGGACAGGTCGAAGCCGGTGACCGTTCCCCGGCCCTCGCAGCGCGGGCACATGCCGCCGGTACGGGTGAAGGTCCGCGTCACGGTTCTGCCGGCGCCGCGTTCGACCGTGATCGCCCCGCTCGCGCGGACCGAGGGGACGTTGAAGGAGAACGCGCCGGGCGGGCCGATGTGCGGCTGCCCGAGCCGGCTGAAGAGGATGCGCAGTATCGCGCCCGCGTCGGTGGCGGTGGCGACCGTGGAACGGGCGTCGACGCCCATCCGCTGCTGGTCGACGATGATCGCGGTCGTCAGCCCCTCGAGCACGTCGACCTCGGGCCGCGCCAGCGTCGGCATGAAGCCCTGCACGAAGGCGCTGTAGGTCTCGTTGATCAGCCGCTGCGACTCCGCGGCGATCGTGCCGAACACCAGCGAGCTCTTGCCCGAGCCGGAGACACCGGTGAACACCGTCAGCCTGCGCTTCGGGATCTCGATGCTGACGTCCTTGAGGTTGTTCTCGCGCGCGCCCCGCACCCGGATCAGCTCGTGACTGTCGGCAACGTTCCTGCCGGCAGCGTGCGGCGCGGGCGATCGCGGGCCCGTCCTCGTGGCCATGCTCATCCTGTCTTTCATCGGTTCATCGGTTCATCGGTCCATCGGCGTACCGGTGCATCGGTGCCGGCGGCCGCCTGACGGCCGCCACTGGCGTCGTGCGCGGGCTCCTTCACGCTAGGTGCGGCTCGGGGGCTGGCGCTTCTCGATTCCTGACCGGTCTGGTGGCCTGTTTCGCCACGCAGGACGGCATCCCCGCCGTCGCGCGCGCCGCCTGGCGCCGGTAGGCGTTCGGTGGCATACCGACCAGTTCGGTGAAGCGGCTGCTGAAGGTGCCCAGCGACGAGCAGCCGACCGCGAAACAGACCTCGGTGACGCTGAGATCGCCACGACGCAGCAGCGCCATCGCGCGCTCGATGCGCCGCGTCATGAGATAGCTGTACGGCGACTCGCCGTAGGCGCGGCGAAACTCACGGCTGAGGTGCCCGGCCGACATGTGCGCGCCGCGGGCGAGCGCCTCGACGTCCAGCGGCCGGGCGTACTCCCGGTCGATCCGGTCGCGGACGCGCCGCAGCCGCGCGAGGTCGCGCAGGCGCCGCTCCTCGGCGGCTCCGCTCGTCACCTACGAGATCGTGCCACGTCGTGCCGGAGCCGGCGTCGTTTACTCGTCCCAGTTGCCGATGCCGCTGAGCTGTCCGATCCGCTCGGCCGGCAGGCCGGTCAGCGCGGCGACGGATGGGTGGGCGAGCTGTCCAGCGTCCAGCACCTGGCCCCGCCTTGGTCCCTTCCGCGTCGAAGGTGTCGGCCGTCAGGTCGTCGAGGGACCGGATGGGCGTGTGCCTCTCGCGGCCAGGAGTTCCTCGACGGTGACCTGAGGGCGCAGCAGCGGATACAGAGAGGGTGTCCGGTCTCCGGAGTGCTCATGGACGAGGGCCTCCTCGCCGGTGTTTCCGGCTGGCTGCGAACCAGGACCAGCATACGGCGGCGTGCAGGTCGCGACCCGTGACCGGCCGCAGTCCGAAGAAACCGTCGCCTTGTCGCACACCGGTAGACGTCGGGCATTCGGCACCACCACGCCGACGGCCCGCGACCGCAAAGAGTGGCCGTCGTCGACCCTGAGAAGGGACCCGTCCTGGCAATCCTGATTTACGACCGAATTCTCGACTCGACCGAATTCTCGACTCGACCGATGAGCGGGCCGCCAAACTGGTGACCGAGCCGGTAACCGAGCTGGTGACCAATCTGGTGACCAAGTACCCGACGCCCACTCCCTGCCACTTTTAACCTATATCGTACCGGGGGGCTTGCGGCAAGGCCCGGGTCGTGCCGCAGAATAGCCGGCCGAGGCCAGGAGCTGCGGAAACGGGAGTCGCGGAATGCGTGTGTTGTTGTCGACGTATGGGTCGTGCGGGGACGGCGGGCCGCTGGTGGGACGCGCGGCGCGGCTGCGGGCGCTGATGGCGTGCACCCCTTGACCACCAGCGCGTTCGACCTTCCCTACCACCTCGCCGCCAAGGCCGGCCCGACGCTGATCGCCGGCGACGAGCAACACTTCGCGGCCATCGCGGAGAGCCTTGAGCAGTCGATCGCCGACCTGTCCGACCGCCTCGATGCCGCGCGCAGGGCGCCCGGTGGCACAGGCCAGCAGGCGATGGACCGGGACATGGAGGTCCACCGGCTGACCGCCCGCCTGCGCGTCCTGCGTCGCTTCGGCCTGGACCTGTGCCTCGGGCACATCGTCAGCGCGGACAGCCCCGAGCCCGTGTACATCGGACGGCTCGGCCTCACGGACAGCGCGGGCCGTCGGCTGCTGCTCGACTGGCGCGCGCCGGCGGCCGAGCCGTTCTTCGGAGCGACCCACGCCAACCCGATGGGCCTGGCGAGCCGCCGCAGGTATCGCTGGACCCGCGGCCGGATCAGCGACTACTGGGACGAGGTGTTCACCATGCTCACCTCGGATGGGTTCGAAGGGCACAGCGCGCTCGACGACCAGTCCGCCTTCATCGCCAGCCTGGGCGGCGACCGGTCGCCCCGGATGCGGGACGTGCTCGGCACCATCCAGGCCGACCAGGACGCCATCATCCGCGCGGGATCCGACGGCGCTCTCGTCGTCGACGGCGGTCCGGGCACGGGGAAGACCGTCGTCGCCCTGCACCGTTCCGCCTACCTTCTCTACCGTGACCCGCGCCTCGGTCACCGCCGGGGCGGCGTGCTGTTCGTCGGCCCGCATCAGCCTTACCTGGCCTACGTCGCCGACGTCCTGCCCGGCCTCGGCGAGGAGGGCGTGCAGACCTGCACCCTGCGGGACCTCGTCGCCGAGGGAGCCGCGGCAACGGTCGAGACCGACCCGGACGTGGCCCGCCTGAAGTCGTCCGCGGACCTGGTGAAGGCGATCGAGACGGCCGTGAGGTTCTACGAGGAGCCGCCCACCAGAGGGATGACGGTCACGACCGACTGGTCGGAGATCTGGCTGGGCGCCGACGCCTGGGCCGAGGCGTTCGAAGCACCAGACCCCGGCACCGCGCACAACGAGGCGCGCGAGCAGATCTGGGAGGAACTGCTCACGATCCTGATGGACAAGCACGACGTCGAGGTCGACGTCGACGTCCCGGCCGGCCTGCTCCGCCAGTCGCTGCTGCGGAACGAGGAGCTGGTCACGGCCCTCAACCGGGCGTGGCCGCTGCTCGAAGCGGCTGACCTCGTCGCGGACCTGTGGTCGGTACCCGCCTACCTGCGCAGGTGTGCCCCCTGGCTGTGCCCCGCCGAGATCCGGAAGCTGCGGCGCGAGGACGCCCGGGCCTGGACGGTGTCCGACCTGCCACTCCTGGACGCGGCACGGCAACGGCTCGGCGACCCGGGGGTGTCACGGCGCAGGCGTCGGCGGGGCGCCGCCCTCGCCGCCGAACGCGAGCGCGTGGCCAGGGTCGTCGACCACCTGCTCGCCGCCGACGACGACGGTGAAGGCGTGGTGACGATGCTGCGCGGAGAGGACCTGCGGGACGCCCTGGTCGACGAGTCCGGGCTGCCCGTTACCGGCCCGGACCCGCTCGCCGGCCCGTTCGCGCACATCGTCGTGGACGAGGCGCAGGAACTGACCGACGCGGAGTGGCAGATGCTGCTGCTGCGCTGCCCGTCCCGCAGCTTCACCATCGTCGGGGACCGCGCCCAGGCCAGGCACGGGTTCACACAGCCGTGGCGGGAACGGCTCACCCGGATCGGGCTCGACCGGATCAGCCTGGCCTCCCTGAGCATCAACTACCGGACCCCGGAAGAGGTGATGGCGGAAGCCGAGCCGGTTATCCGGGCGGTGCTCCCGGACGCCAACGTGCCGGTGTCCATCCGCGGCGGCGGCCTCCCCGTCGTGCACGGATCCGTTTCGGAGCTGGGCTCGATCCTCGACGCCTGGCTCGCCGCGCACGCCGACGGGACCGCCTGCGTCATCGGCGATCCCACGTTCCGGGCGACGCCCCGCGTCCGGTCGCTGCCCCCGGAGCTGTCGAAGGGGCTCGAGTTCGACCTGGTCGTCCTCATCGACCCGGAGACGTTCGGCGACGGCATCGAAGGAGCGGTCGACCGCTACGTCGCGATGACCCGGGCGACCCGGCAGCTCGTCATCCTCACAAGCCCCTGACGCCGGCCAGAACAACATGATCGCCATCGGGCGACCATGAAGGGCTCAAGGAGACAAGCCTGGTGCTGTCATAACGACAGCGGATTCATATCCTTGTCTTTTCGCTGCTTATCCCCAGGGCCCGTTGTTGCTGTCGGTTCCTGCTCGTAGTACCGCCAGTTGCTGGCGGCACTGGGCGCGTTTGGTGTCCACCCCGGGTTCGCGGGGTCACATGGTAGGTGACGCCGTGGTAATGGCCGACGACCGTGCCGGAGAGGGTGTAGCGCGGGTACCAGCGCACCGCCGGCACTTCCCCTCGGGCGGGAAGCGGAAGTCGGCGAACTCCGACGTCGGAACCGGCGGACGGACACGACGTCGATGCATCACTCGATCATGACTGATCGGCAGCCGAGACGGCGGGCTTCGCCAATGCAACAGTGCCGTCACAGGTCGTCCGGCAGGAGACGGAACGCCTTGTGGTTGCTGAGCGGACGTATCGCACGGAAGTCTCGCCGGTCGAGCGTGAGAACGCTGTCGGTCTCGTACTGCTCCGCCAGCACCACGTTCACTGCGTCCGCCAGGTCCAGGCGCAGGTCGGCGTACCGGCTCTGGACCGTGCGAGCCTTGCGGAGGGTATCGGCTGACACCTCTGGGACCAGGATGCGCATGGCGCCCTCCTGTTGTAACAGCCAGTCATTGACTTTATAGGCGGCCTTGCGGTCGACGTTGCGGGTGATGACGTGCTCGACTTCAGCGAACACCAGCGGGGAAACCAGGGTCACGGACGCCTCGCGCAGTGCCGCGCGGGCTGCCTGGTGTTCCGGATTGCCAATGTTGAAGGCGGCCATGAGGCCAGAGGTGCCACCAACGACGATCACGTGGCGATGCCAGTCGTGCCGTTTTTCCGGTCGACCGCTTCGTCGACCGCTTCGCGGACGTCATCTTCGGTGAGCGGGCCGCCGAAGTCGAGTGCCGGTATGTCCCAGTCGCCGGACCATCGGCGGGCGTGCAGCGCGGCGATACGGAACGCCTCGCGAAAATACTCGGATTCGGGCCGGCCTTCACGCGCTGCCGCCTCCTTGACGATCTGCAGGTATTCCTCCTCGACCATGACGGTCGTCTTCTTCAAGGCCATAGGGTTATGGTACCACCACCAGCAATATTGATCGCGATCGCCGGCTCTCGTGGGCGTTGCGGATGTCGCGTCATGCTCCCACTGTCCGTGCCCGAAACTCGTCCGTGGGCCCTGACCAGGGCTTCTGCACCACGGGTCAGCGCGACGAACGATCTACAAGCCTTCTGTGCCGCCGTGATGGGGACGGCGCACCCCGCGGGTGCCAGAAACCCGGATCGGGTCACATCGATCCGGTTGACAAGGCCGGGATCGCCAGTCGAAGATCCGCAGAGTCGATCTTCAGGACTACCCGGCAAGCCATGACAGGTCGCGCGACCCGCGCTCGGCGGGATGCCGTTCGCGCCGAGCGCACCGCGGAAGAAGCCGAAGCCGCTGAGGTCGAAGCGCTGGAGAACGAGCAGATCGTGGTGTCGGTGCGGGTACCTGCCTCCCTGGCCGAGACCCTCAAGGCCCAGGGGCGCACGGCGGCCCGACGGCAGCCAGGTTCACCTGTTCTCGGCGGCGACCCACGGCGCCGGGCTCGCAGTTGGCCAAGTCGAGGTCGATGCGAAGACCAACGAGACCAGGGTGTTTCGGACCCTGCTCCGGCACAATGGCGCTGCCAGTCACACCGGTTGGCTCTACCTGGCTGAGCAGGGCTTTCGGTGCGGGGATCTCGTTGTTCTTCGCGTCGACGGCGCGCTGGGCCAGCACGACCTGGTGGTGCTGGTCGCGAGCGGCGAGCAGGTGCCGGCCGGGAGTGTCGCCGTGGCGTGAGCCCTGCAGGGTTTTCCCATCGACCGCGATCCGCCGCCGTTCACCCTGGGGCGGCGTGGTCGCCGCGGCGGCCCAGGCACCGAGGGTCACGTCCAACATGTCGGCGTCGAGTCGGGCGAAAACCCGGCGGAACGTCCACTCGTCCGGGACCCGGGCGATCCCGAGTGCCGTGCAGACGGTCTCGCTGGCGTTCGCAGCCCACTCGCTGACCGCGGTGAACGACCGGGCGCCCGCGAGGACCGCGCAGGTCGCCAGCGTGAGCAGGATCGGTAGCTGGTGCCGCGTCCCCCGACGTTTCCTCGGATCGGTGACCTGGGCGAACACCGCCAACAGAGCCGCGGGCGGCACCAGCGCCGGTGTCGTGCGAGCCGCGATCGAGGACAGCTGATCTAGAACAGGGGCAGACGCGGATAATGGCGCGGCGGGCATGACACCTCGGGACGATCATGATGGCCTAGGAACCTTCGTGATCAATCGAGGGTCGTGCCCCCTCTGTTTCAGGGGCCCCAAAACGACTGGATTTCATACCTCATCAACACTGAAAACCATCGGTTCGGCCAATGATCCGCTACCTGGCAAATCTGCCAGGGTCCCGAAAGTGGGCATATGTATATATTTCCCTTGATCCGTTGCGCTGCGTCAGGTTGGATGTTGACACCGGCGCGGTCCGTGGGGCATTGTTCACCTATGTGGCTGAGATTTCTCCCCGTGATGTGCCGCTACATGGACTACCGGCGGACATCCAGCGCCCTCTGGCGCTGACATTCGTCCGCCCACGAACCGCACAGACCACCGCGGCAGAAGGGGCTCGGTCGGAGACCGCTATCGCAGCCTGCACCATCATTCTGCTGCCGCGATGCCGTCCAGCCTGCTTCTCGGACCTTCACCTTTACTGAAGACATCTCCTGGCGTGAAATCCATCTGAACGCCCCAGCGGCCTGTTGTGAAGTACTTATTCCCTGTGAGTTTGTCGGCTATGCCTAGAAGATCACACATAGTGATTGTTAGACCACCTAGGAGGGGCTGGTGAGTGGAGAGCTTGAGTTGCCGACGCGTGAGGATAAGAA
>NZ_CAKKTL010000247.1:0-7364 GCF_920664355.1 Protofrankia sp. CiP1_Cm_nod2 | reverse complement strand
GTACGCGGCAGCAGCCGGGCGCCACGCGACGGCGGCCGGCGGATGGCGCTGGTGGCCGCCGGCGCCGCCGTCGCGGTGCTGGCGACGGTCGGCGGGGTGCTGGCGCTGGCCTCCGGCGGCTCGGGCACGGACGGCGAGCGGACGAAGGTCGTCGACATCCTGCCGAAATCCGACGTCGGCCTCGGCGACGACACCCTGGTCTACTCCAGCGAACAGGACGGCCTGCGGGCGGTCTACAGCCTGCGGGCCGGCCCGGACGGCAGGCCCGGACAGCCGAAGAAGCTGACCGGCGACGACGCGAAGCCGGCCGCGCTCCCGGTGATCGTCGGGCCGCAGCGCAGGACCGTCCTCTACACGGTGATCGACTCCTCCCCCAGCCTGGTCGCGATCGCCGCGGACGGCAGCGGCGCGCCGATGCCGCTGTTCACCTCCGGCCCGGCGGCGGAGCTCGCGATCGCGCCGGACGCCCGGGCGTCGGTCGACCCGACCGGGAGGTTCGTCGTCATCAAGGCGGTACGCGGGCCGAACGACGGCGGCACCGGGCTCTACGTCGCCGCCGTCGACGGCTCCAGCGTCCGCAGGCTGAACGTGCCGGCCGGCGCCACCGACCCGTCCTGGTCGCCGCTGGGTGACCGGATCGCGTTCTTCGTCGGCGCGAACGGCGTCGACGGCGGCGCGCTGTTCACCATCGACGCCGACCCGGCCGCCGCCGGCGCGAAACCCGTCCCGCTCACCGCGGGCACGGAGGGCTTCGACGCGGACCCGTGCTGGTCACCGGACGGCAAGAAGGTCGCCTTCCGTCGCGCTTTCGACTCGAACCTGGCCGAGACGGACGTCTTCGTCATGGACGCGAGCCCGGGCGCCACCCCGCTGCGGCTGACCGAGGCCCCCGGCCGGGACCAGGACCCCACGTTCGTGGCCGGGGACGGCAAGAGGATCGCCTTCACCAGCCAGCGCGACGGCGCCACCAACCGTGAGATCTACCTGACGAGCGCGACCGCCCTCGACGACGCCCACGCCCAGAAGCTGACCTCGTTCCGGGGGGACGACGCGACCCCGCGCTGGACCTCCGGCTGAGCCCCCCGGCGACCGTGACCGGCCGGGCCCCCCGGCAGCCGTAACCGGCCGGGCCCCCCGGCAGCCGTAACCGGCCGGGCCCCCCGGCAGCCGTAACCGGCCGGGCCCCCCGGCAGCCGTAACCGGCCGGGCCCCCTGGCAGCCGTAACCGGCTGGGCTCCCTGTCCCGGTGCCGGGACGCCGGGCATCGACAGGGCGGCTACGGCTTTTTCGCCCCGGACAGCACGAGGTCCGGGCGGCTTCCGACCTGGAAGCTGCCCGGACCTCGGTCAGGGATGTGACGGGCGGACCGTCAGGACGGCGTCGGCTTGCGCTTGGCGGTCTTCGGGTCCATCCGGCGGATCAGGATGGCCGTGACGATGACGCAGATCACGCCGATCGCCACGCCGCCGGCGATGTCGATGCCGTATGCCCGCGCGGTGTGGTCGAAGAACGGGTCGTCGACGACCTTGGGGTTGAGCGGCTTGCCGTCGGGGCGATGCTCACGGGCCCGGCTGATCGCGTTCAGGTCACCGACCGAGGACAGTGCGGCGTAGCCCCAGCGGGCCGGCGCGACCAGGCTGACCTGCTCCAGGCCGGGCTTGCCGTGCACCGGCAGGATGCCGCCGCTGAACACGAGCTGCGCCATGGTGAGCAGGACGAGCAGCGGCATGGTCTTGTCCGCGTTGTCGACCAGGGCGGAGATGAGCAGCCCGAGCATGGCCGACGCCAGCGACACCACGATCACCGCGAGCAGGCACTCGAGCAGGGGGTTGCCCAGCACGACCGCTGTGTCGGGCTCCCGGCGGACCAGGCCGATCAGGGTGAACGGGATCGCCTGCAACGTCGTGATCAGGGCCAGTACGACGATCTTCGAGCCGATGTAGGCGGTCCGGGACAGCCCGATCGCCCGTTCCCGCCGGTAGATGGCCCGTTCCTTGACGATCTCCCGGACGGAGTTCGCCATCCCCATGAAACAGGCGCACAGCACCATCACCAGCAGGATCGTGCCGGCGTCCGAATTCGGTGAGCCGTCCTCGGGCAGGCCGAACCCGCCGGGGATGGCCCGTGGGATGAGCCCGAGCAGGAACGGGAAGGCGATGATCAGTCGTAGGTAGGATCTGTCGGACGCGACAACGGAGAGTGTTCGCCTACTTAACGTGACGAGCTGGGAGAGCACCGACTGCTGGCGGATGCTCGGCAGGTCCTCCGGTGCCGGGCGGGCCGACGGCGCGGTCACCGACGCGGGGACGTAGTAGCGCGACTGGCGGAACCGCTCCGCCGACTCCGCGCCGGGGGTGGCCTCCAGCATCAGGAAGACGTCCGGGTAGTCCCTCTTGGTGAAGAAGGACAGGGCGTCGCGCGGCGGGCCGAAGTAGGCGACGTACCCGCCGGGCGCCAGCACCAGGACGTAGTCGCAGAGATCCAGCTGGGCGACGCTGTGGGTGACCACGACGACCGTGCGCCCGTCGTCGGCCAGCTTGCGCAGCGACTCCATGACGTTCTTGTCCATGCCCGGGTCGAGGCCGGAGGTGGGCTCGTCCAGGTAGAGCAGGGTGGGCTTGGTCAGCAGTTCCAGGGCGACGCTGGTGCGCTTGCGCTGGCCGCCGGAGAGCCTGGCCACCTGGGTGTCGGCGTGCTGGGTCAGACCGAGCTCGGCGAGGACCTCGTCCACCCGGGCACCACGCTCCTGCTTGGTGGTGTCCGGCGGGAAACGCAGCTCGGCGCCGTACTCCAGGGCACGGCGGACGCTGAGCGTGGTGTGGAGCAGGTCCTCCTGGGGGACGTAACCGATGCGGCGGCGCAGCTCGTCGTACTCGGAGTACATGTCCCGGCCGGCGTAACGCACCGCGCCCTGGTCCGCGGGGCGAAAACCGGTCAGGGCGTTGAGCAGGGTGGACTTGCCCGCGCCGCTGGGCCCGACCACCGCCAGCAGCGCCCGGCCGGGCAGCCGGAAGGTCATGTCGTGCATGAGCTGCTTCTGGCCGGCCCACACGTTCAGGCCGTCGGCCTCGAAGCTGACGTCCCCGGAGTCGATGTACTCGACGAGCTCGTCCCCGACGAGCTGGAAGACGTGGTGGCCGACGGCGATGACCGCGCCCTGCGGCACCGGCTCGCGGATGATGCGCTTGCCGTTGACGAACGTCCCGTTGGCCGACTCGAGGTCGGCGATCTCCACGTCCCCGCCGGGGGCCAGGTAGATCTCGGCGTGCCGCCGGGAGGCCAGCAGGTCGCCCACGACGATGTCGTTGTCCCGGGAACGGCCGATGGACATCCGGCCCGGGCGCAGCCGGTAGGAGGTCTGGCGCTCGTGCTCACGGTCGAGATCGTGGCTGCTCGTCTCGGCCTGGTTGCCCGACGGCTGCCGGGGCAGCTGCGGGCCGGGCTCGTAGCCGGCGGAGTCACGCAGCATCGTCGGCATCTCGAAGTGCGGGTCGGCGTAACGCGGGGGGTCGGCGTAGCCGGCGGGAGCCTCCAGCAGGACGACGACCTCCGGCCCGGTCGGGGTACCGAGCCGGAACCGGACCTCGCCGTTGACGTCGACGCTCTGCACCCGCTGGCCGTCGAGCCAGGTCCCGTTCGAGCTGATGTCCCGGACGGCCCAGCCCGCGCCGACCGGCTCGATCAGCAGGTGCCGGCGGGAGACCCGGCTGTCCGGCATCACGAAGTCGGCCGTGCGCGCGCGGCCGACGACGAACGGCTGGCCGGCGGGCACGGTGGCCACGTTGGCACCGCTGACGACTCTCAGGGTCGTCTGCACGTGTTTCCCCCTTCGGCGACCCAGGGACGGTGGCCCCCGGCAGTGCGCGAGAAGTGCGCTCGCGCCGCCATCGGCCCTCTGGGGCGGGACACAGGCCGGATGTCCCGCCGGACTGACTTCGACATGAATTTTCCGATCTTGCTGGTCGTCGGATCGTAGCGCCGCCCACCTACCTCGATCGACGATGGGTGTGCCAATCACCACGGACTGGACGCAGAGGAGCAGGCTGCGTGGGGCCAGTCATGTCCGTAGACGGCCGGCTGCCGGTGTGACGATATCCAGTACCGGCCGAGGATGACGCGCGGGCTATCCCACGTCCGTCAACTGTCGTCGATTCGACGTCACGACAGAGGGCCAGGAAAAAAGATCTTGTTTTTCGCGTGCCACCAGTGGGCCGAATCCTCACGGTCACCGAAAGCAAACGAACGGCGACCGGGATTCATGACCGAGCGCATAGCGAACGGTCACGACGAGCCGGTACGGACGGCGACCGGCACCGGCCCGGCAGCCGGGCACGGATACCGCTCGCCGCCTTCTTCCGGCGTCCAGCCTCTTCCAGCCACCTGCCGTGGCGCGTACCGTCCGTTACGAAGCCGGTGCGGGTTCCGCGGGCAGGACCACGTTCGTCGCCGTCGCGGTGACCGAGAGACCGTCCTTGCCGGTGGCGGCCTTCTCGATCCGTAGGTTGAACGGCAGGTTGTCGATCGGCAGCGGGATCCCCGGCAGTGGGAGGCCCGGCAGCCGGAAACCAAGGATCTCGGTGGGTATCAGGGTCAGCGTGTTGTCCTGGACCCCGAAACGGGTCGCCCCGCTCAGCTCCTGGGTACCGAGGAGGCCTGTGTCGATCCTGCCGGATATGTGCACCTCCTGGCCGTCGCCGACCGGGGTGACCTTCACGTTCTGCGTTGCCAGGTAGGCGTTGAGATCGTCATAGGTGATCTGCACGTCCGCGGTCACCTTGTCGACCGGCACGTCCTTGACCTGGTCGCGGATGGCGTCCCAGAACGGCACGTGGACGCCCTGCAGCCTGGCCTTCACCTCGGTGATCCGCGGGCCGGGCGTGGGAATGTCGGTGACCGTCACCCGCAGGTCGTCGTACTTGCCGAAGACGACCTGGGTGAGGAAGGGGAAGCCACCGATCGAGACGGCGGTGACCCTGGGTGGCCTGACCCCGGGGTTGGTGCTGCTCTGCGCCACCGACGTCTCCGCCTTCGCCTTCATCTGGCTCTCGGCGATCGGCACCGCCGCGCGGTCGGCCACGACCAACAGGATGACCAGCACGACCAACGTGATGATCGGCCACCGCCGCCGGCGGCGGGATACCGGGCCCGGCGTCACGCCGGTGGGCGCGAGGGGGGGCTGGCCTCCATACGATGGACCTCCGTACTGCGCACCCGTGTACGGCGGGCTCCCGTACGGCGGGCTCCCGGGCGGCGGGCCCTCGGGCGGCAGGCCCTCGGGCGGTGGGAACGCGCTGGTCGGCGGTATCGGTGCCGCCGGCTGACCCGGCTGACCCGGCTGTGCCGGCGCGTCGGGCTGTGCCGGTGTGCCGGGGGGCCCGGACCAGCCGGGCTGGGGAGCCGGCCGGAACGAGTCGACGGGCGGCGGCGGGCCGACCGGGCCGACGCGGGCCCGGTGTGTCTGGGCACCAGCGCCGGCAGCGGCACCGGACGGTGGGAGGCGCCGGGTCGAATCCACGGGCTCGCTGCCCACGTCCGGGTCGTCGTCGTGTCCAGTGCTCACGGTCAGGATGGTCGCATGGATGGCGGATCCCGGCACGGCATGGGTCAGATCACCCGGGAAAGTGCCCGTCCCCGAACAGGTGCGGCGCCCGCTCGGTGACGCTGGGCGGGCCCAGCCGGAAGACCGATCCGCGGGCGGCGGTGTAGGCGTTCCAGAAATGCTCGGCCACCGCGTCCGGGGAGAGCCGGCCGTCGGGGGCCACCCGGGCGTCGAGCACCACGGTCCGCAGCCGGATACCGCGGGCGCGCAGCACCGGCTCCAGCGACGTCCCGAGCGCGAGCAGCCCCGCCTTGCCGATCGCGAGGGCGAACCGGCCGGCGGCCGGCTCGGTCCGCGGCCCGGCCGCGGTCAGCAGCACACACGCCCCGGGACGCTCGGCCAGCAGCGTCACCGCAGCCTGGACGACGGTCAGCGCCCCGGTGACGTTGACCGCGAGGGTCTGGTTGACCGTGTCCGCCGACACCGACAGGGCGGTGCCCCGGATGCTCAGCTTGGCGTTGTAGACCACGGCGGTCAGGCCGCCGAGCTCGTCGGCGAGCTTGTCCAGCGCCGTGGCCACCGCGCCCGGCTCGGTGACGTCCGCAACCTCGCCACTGACGGCGATCCCGTCCCGGGCGAGGCCGGCCGTCACCCGGTGGACCGTGTCGGCCGACCGGGCGATCACCGCGAGCCCGAAGCCCTCCCGGGCGAACCGGCGCAGGAGCTGGACGCCGAACGCCTGCCCCGGCCCGACAACGACAAGCGCCCGCTCCCGGCGCGGGTCGGCGCGCTCCTGCTGCATGCGCCCATAGTGGCCCAGCGGGCCACGAGCTCATAACGGCCCAACGTGCCGCGAGCCCATAACAGCCCAGCGGGCCGCATGTCCGTAGCGGTGCCTGCGGCGGCCCGGAGGGCCTGCGGTCGGCAGCGGCCCAGGGGCCGCAGGCCGCCAGGGCCGGACCGGTGATCATCCCGCCCTCGGGTCGGCAGCGGCCCAGGGGCCGCATACCGGGTCCGTGGCGACCCCGCCGGGCCGGCCGGCTCAGGTGGCCCGGGGGACGAGGACGCCAGGGTTGAGGATGCCGTCCGGGTCAAGGGTGTGCTTCACCGCGCGCAGCACCGCCACCCCGAGATCGCCGATCTCCGCGGTGAGCCAGGGCTGGTGGTCGACGCCGACGGCGTGATGGTGGGTGATCGTCCCGCCGGTCTCGACGATCGCGCGCGAGGCGGCGGCCTTCACCCTGCGCCACCGTGCCACCGGGTCGTCACGGCCGGCGCACACGACGGTGAAGTACAGCGAGGCACCGGTCGGGTAGACGTGTGAGACATGGCACACGACCAGGCCGGGCGCTCCCCCGGCGGCGACCTCGCCCGCCCCCGCGCCGGCCGGCCCGCCAGCCTGCCCGACGGCTCCCCCGCCAGCCTGGCCGACAGCTCCCCCGCCAGCCTGGCCGACAGCTCCCCCGCCAGCCTGGCCGACAGCTCCCCCGCCAGCCTGGCCGACAGCTCCCCCGCCAGCCTGGCCGACAGCTCCCCCGCCAGCCTGGCCGACGGTTGCCCCCGCGGGCCGGGCGGCGGCCTGTTCCGCGGCCAGGGCGGCGACGAGGGTGTCGCGTACCCGGGTGTAAAGGCCCGGCAGGGCCGACCAGAACCCGGCCGTCTCCAGTGTCTCGGCGAACATGCCGGCGTCCAGCAGGGCGTCCCGCAGGTACGGGCCGTGGAAGCGGCCGCGCTCCCACTGCGCGCCGGCCTCTGCCCCCAGCGGGACCCCGCCGGCCGCGCCCAGCACCTCGGCGGCCGCGGCCCGGCGCGCGGCGACCCACCC
>NZ_CAKKTL010000246.1:0-7456 GCF_920664355.1 Protofrankia sp. CiP1_Cm_nod2 | reverse complement strand
AGCAGGCGCAGGCCGGCGCTTCGGCCTGACCGACGTTTTCTCCCGCCTGGATGACCTTCTTCCGCCTGGATGACGCCGCCGCCCGGATGACGCCGCGATGACTCCGTCAGCGACCGGGCCCCGGACGCAGGCCCAGGCCCAGGCCCAGGCCGGGAGCATGGCCGCCGGCCCGTGGCTGGTCGTCGGGCTGGGCAATCCCGGCCCGACGTATGCCGGCAACCGGCACAACATCGGATTCATGGTTCTCGACCTGCTGGCCGAGCGGGTCGGGGACCGTTTCCGCGCGCACCGGGGAGGCGCGGACGTCGCCGAGGCCCACCTCGCCGGGGCCCGCATGCTGCTCGCCAGGCCCCGCTCCTTCATGAACACCTCGGGCCCGCCCGTAGCGGCCCTGCGCGCCTTCTTCAAAGTCGACATCGGGCACGTCGTGGTCGTTCACGACGAGTTGGACATCCCGTTCGAGACGATCCGGCTCAAGCTCGGCGGCGGCGACAACGGGCACAACGGTCTGCGTTCGGTCACCGCCGCGCTGGGTTCGCGTGACTATCTCCGGGTCCGGGTCGGGATCGGGCGCCCGCCCGGCCGGATGAATCCGGCCGACTTCGTCCTGCGTGACTTTTCGGCTCCGGAACGCAAGGAGCTCCCGTTTCTGGTGGACCGGGCGGCCGATGCCGTGGAGTCGCTGCTCGGCAGTGGCCTGGAGGCCACCCAGAACGCCTTCCACACCTCGCCCGCCAAGCCGCACTCCTGATCCGTGCCTGCCCGCCGCGACGCGCCGGTGCCGGTAGCGACGCCGGTGCCGGTAGCGACGCCGTTCGGGAGGCCGCCGTTCGGGAGGCCGCCGTCGGAGCCGCCGGAGCCGTCGGGACTCGGAGTCATCGGAACGAGGCCCCGCAATGGCCGGCCGTCCCCGCCAATGACCGGACGCCCTGTCAATCTTTGAGAAGTGGCCTCGATGTGGCCTTTTGTGCGTGGGGTGCCACTCGCCGTAATAGTTTTCCGCGGTTTGCCGCAACCGGTTGTCACCGGGTTTGATCCGGTCGTCTAATCTGACTGGGCGCCACCTCCATCGGTACGGCTGGATGTGGCACGCGGGTGGCACGGGAGGCGGGGGCGTCGCCGTGTCCCCCGAGTTTGATTTCCGTACTCCGTCGCCTTTGGGAGAAGGCGCGGTCGGCCCGTCACCTGCGGTTGTCGGCCGGACGACGGTTCGGATTTGTGGGGGGATGATTGTGAACCTGTACCGGTGGGTTACCGGTGGGCGGCGGTTTCCACATGCCAGCGAGGCTTGTGGATACACGTCAAAATGTTTGTCTGTTGATTCTCCGGTGGGCGGGATAGTGGTTTCCGCTGGACGGAGGCCGGCGTGAGAGGCCTCGGCGCCCGCCGGCGTCAGCGCCGTCCGTGGCCTCGGGCCGCCCGTATCTGCGCGCTGCTCACCGGTGTGGCAGTGGCTGTGGCGGTGCTGGGGCTGCCCCGGCTGGCGCCGGGCGCCCTGCCGGTGGCCCCGGCCGCGAGCACGGCGGGGACGGGAACGGCGACGGACGCAGACAGCCTGGCGGCGTCCTCCTCGGGGACGTCCGCCCCCGTGACCGACACCATCGGGCCGGCCGCCGCCACCGCGACCGACCAGTCGACCTCGTCGACCCAGGCGCTGTCGCTCTCGACGTGCCTCCCGCTGCTGGTAGGCAAGATCGTCTGTGAGAACCAGCAGCAGGGCAGCCCGCAGTCGGAGTGGGACCTGGACAGTCCCGACGCGGGCGACCCGAGCCTGCAGGGCTTCGCGACGGACATCAGCGTGAACGTCGGGCAGACGGTCTCCTTCAAGATCAAAAGTACCGCGTCCGCGTACCGGCTCGACATCTACCGGCTCGGCTACTACGGCGGTGACGGCGCCCGGAAGGTCGCGACGGTGAACCCGTCCGCGCCGTACCCGCAGGCCCAGCCGGCCTGCCTCAACGACGTGGCCACCGGTCTGATCGACTGTGGGAACTGGGCGGCGTCGGCGTCGTGGGCGGTGCCCTCGAGCGCGGTGTCCGGCCTGTACATCGTGAAGCTGGTCCGCACCGACGGCCAGGGTGCCAGCCACATACCGTTCGTGGTGCGTGACGACTCCAGCCACTCCGACCTGACGCTGCAGACGTCGGACTCGACCTGGACGGCGTACAACGCCTACGGCGGGAACAGCCTGTACAAGGGCAGCCCGGCGGGACGCGCGTACAAGGTCAGCTACAACCGGCCGTACCAGTCGCGGGTGAGCGAGGTGGACGGCCACAACTGGATCTTCGCCGCGGAGTATCCGATGATCCGCTTCCTGGAGGCGAACGGGTACGACCTGACGTACACGACGGACGTGGACTCGGCCCGGCGCGGCGATCTGATCAAGAACCACAAGGTGTTCATCTCGTCGGGGCACGACGAGTACTGGTCGGGTGAGCAGCGGGCCAACGTGCAGGCCGCCCGCGACGCCGGGGTCGATCTGGCGTTCTTCAGCGCGAACAGCATCTACTGGAAGACGCGCTGGGAGCCGAGCATCGACGGTTCGTCGACGAACTGGCGGACGATCGTCTGCTACAAGGAGACGAAGAACTCCAGCCCGCAGGATCCGCAGTATCCGGCGCAGTGGACGGGCACCTGGCGGGATCCGCGCTACAGCCCGCCGAGCAACGGCGGCCGCCCCGAGAACGAGCTGCAGGGCACGCTGTACATGGTGGACCCGCCGACGGACTTCGCGATGAAGATTCCGGCGGCGTTCTCGAAACTGCGTTTCTGGCGGAACACCGCGGTGGCCAGCGCGGCGCCCGGCACGACCGTCACGCTCGCGGACGCCACCCTCGGGTACGAGTTCGACACCGACCCGGACAACGGTTTCCGGCCGGCGGGGGTGTTCGACCTGACCGCGCAGACCGAGAACGTCCAGCACAAGCTGCTGGACTACGGCAGCCAGGTCGGCCCGGGCCAGGTCACCCACAACATGACCCTCTACCGGGCGGCGAGCGGAGCGCTGGTCTTCGGCGCCGGCACCGTCCAGTGGGCCTACGGTCTGGACGCGGTGCACGACGGCCCGCCGAGCACCGCGAGCCCGGCGATGCAGCAGGCCACGGTGAACCTGTTCGCCGACATGGGCGCACAGCCGAAGAGCCTGATCAGCGGCCTGGTCTCGGCCGCGGCGAGCCTGGATGCCCTGCCGCCGAGCGTCACGGTGACCTCGACAGCACACGGAGTGGTCGGGCAGTCGTACGCGGTGACGGGCACGGCGACGGACGTCGGCGGTGTGGTCGCCGGGGTGGAGGTGTCGACGGACGGCGGCTCGAGCTGGCATCCCGCCCAGATCCCCGCGGTCGCGGCCAACGTGAACTGGTCGTACACGTACACACCGAACGCGCCGGGCACCTTCTCGCTGAAGGTCCGGGCCAGCGACGACAGCGCCCGGCTGAGCAGTCCGGTCACGGCCTCGCTGATCGTCGACCCCCGCACCTGCCCGTGCACGATCTTCGGTAACGCGGTGCCGGCGAACCCGGCGGACCCGGACGGCGGCGCGATCGAGGTCGGTGTCCGGGTCCGTTCGACGATCAACGGGACGATCACCGGGGTCCGGTTCTACAAGGGCGCGGGCAACACCGGCACCCACACCGGCACGCTGTGGTCGAACACCGGCACGGCGCTGGCCACCGGCACCTTCAGCAACGAGACCGCGACCGGGTGGCAGACGCTGACCTTCGCCCAACCGGTGGCGGTGCAGGCGAACACCACCTATGTGGCGAGCTACTACGCGCCCAGCGGCCACTACGCCGGTGACGGAACGTACTTCACCGGGAAGGCGGCCTACACCGCTCCGCTGCTCGCCCTGCCCGACGGCATGGACGGCGCCAACGGTGTCTTCCGCGCCGGCTCCTCCGGTTTCCCGACGAACACGTTCAACGGCACGAACTACTGGGTGGACGTGGTGTTCGCCGGCGACACCGCCACCGACACGGCGCCACCCCAGGTGGTGTCGGTGTCACCGCTGGCGGGCAGTTCCTCCCTCCCGCTGAACACTTCGCTGAAGGTCCTCTTCGGCAAGCCGTTCAACCCGTCGTCGGTGGCCTTCACGCTCAAGACGAGCGGCGGTACGTCGGTGGCGGGGACGGTGTCGGTGAACTCGGCGGCGCTCAGCGCGACGTTCACCCCGAACGCGGCCCTGGCGGCCGGTACGGCGTTCACGGCGACGATCACCGCCGCCGACTACCAGGGGCACGCCATCAGCCCCGCGTACGCGTGGACGTTCGCCACCGGCGCCACCCAGCCGCCACCGGGCACCTGCCCGTGCACCGTCTGGAGCGACCTGCAACAGCCCGGCACGGTCACCGTGAACGACCCGTCCGCGCTCGAGCTCGGGGTGAAGGTCCGGGCGAGCCAGAACGGCTGGATCACCGGGATCCGCTTCTTCAAGGGGCCGAAGAACACCGGCGTCCACACCGGCACGCTGTGGTCCGCCACCGGTACCCAGCTGGCCACGGCCACCTTCGCCGACGAGAGCACGACGGGCTGGCAGCAGGTCACGATCGACCCGCCGGTGCAGGCCACCGCGGGCACCACCTACGTGGCCAGCTACCACACGTCGGTCGGCTACTACTCGGCCACATCCGGCTACTTCGCCTCCGGCGGGACGTCCTACGGGCCGCTGACCGCGCTCGGTAACGGCGTGGACGGGCCGAACGGCGTGTTCGCACCGGGGAACGGCGGGGTGTTCCCGGCGCAGAGCTACAACTCGAGCAACTACTGGGTGGACGTGGTGTTCTCCACCACCCAGCCGGCACCGACACCGCCTCGGGTGGTGTCGGTCAGCCCGGCCAACGCCGGCACGGGTGTCGCGCTCGGGGTGCGACCGGTGATCACTTTTGACCGGTCGCTCGACCCGGCCAGCATCACGTTCACGCTGAAGGCCGGCGCGACGAACGTCAGCGGCTCGGCCGCGTACGACGACGCGGCGCGCCGGGTCACCTTCACGCCGTCCGCTCCGCTGCAGTTCAGCACCACTTACACCGCTTCGGCGAACGCAAGCGGTGTGAACGGGGTGGCACTCGCGTCGCCGTACACGTGGACGTTCACGACCGGGACGCCGGCCACCTGCCCCTGCACGCTGTGGCCCGCGTCAACCGTGCCGGCGAACCCGACCAGCAGCGACGCCAATCCCTACGAACTCGGTGTCAGGTTCAGCAGCGACGTCACCTCCTGGGTCACGGGAATCACCTTCTACAAAGGCACGAACAACACGGGTAGCCATACCGGGTCGTTGTGGTCGGCGTCCGGGCAGCTGCTGACGAACGGCACCTTCACCAACGAGACCGCCACCGGCTGGCAGACGCTGACCTTCGGCACACCGGTACAGATCAGCGCGAACACCACATATGTCGCGAGCTACTACGCCCCGAACGGCGGCTATGCGTCAGCTACTGGCTACTTCGCAGCAAATGACTGGAACGCGACGCCGTTGCACGCCCCCGCCTCCGGTGCGGGCGGGACGAACGGGGTCTTCCGCGGTGGCTCGGCGGGCTTCCCGACGACCACCTACAACGACAGCAACTACTGGGTCAGCCCGGTCATCGTCACCCAGGAGCCGGTGTCGACCTGCCCGTGCACGCTGTTCGGCACCCAGGTGCCCGCGAACCCGTCGAGCCCGGACACCGGCGCCATCGAGCTCGGGGTCCGTTTCACCTCGGACGTCAACGGCAGTGTGACCGGCGTGCGGTTCTACAAGGGCGCGGCCAACACGGGCACCCACACCGGGTCGTTGTGGTCGGCGTCCGGGCAGCTGCTGGCGACCGGCACCTTCACCAACGAGACCGCGACCGGCTGGCAGACACTGGCCTTCGCCACGCCGGTGGCGATCACCGCCGGGACGGAGTACGTGGCCAGCTACCACACGACCGTCGGCGGGTACGCGAACAACGGCGGTTTCTTCAGCAGCCAGTACCGGGCCGCTCCGCTGACCGGCCTCGCCGGCGGTAACGGTGTCTACCTGCACGGCGCGGGCGGATTCCCGACGAACAGTTACAACAGCACCAACTACTGGGTGGACGTGGTCGTTCAGACAACCTGATGATCGACACTGTGGGTCACTGAATACCTGGGATCGTCCATCGGTCGGCGCCGGGGCTCAAGCTCCGGCGCCGACCTGCGTGATGCCCGTGTCCAGGGCCGCCGGGCCGGGCCGGCACGGGGGCTGTCCGTCGTGTCGGACCCTGTTGGCATAATTGGCGCGATCCATCGCGACTGATGATCGCGAATGGTGGTCGCATACTGGGGGGTAGCGAATCATGCCGGAAGCAACGGGCCCGGAAACAACGAGTCCTGACGCGACAGGCGTCGCCGTTGTGGGGGCCGGCTACTGGGGCCCGAACCTTGTCCGTAATATTCAGAATTCGCCGCGGCTGCGGCTGAAGTGGGTCTGCGATCTCGACATCGAGCGGGCCCGCCGGGTCGTCGGCCCGTACAGCACCGTGCGGACCACCACCGTGCTCGACGACCTGCTGGCAGATCCCGAGGTCGTCGCGGTGGCCGTGGCGACCCCGGCGGCGACCCACGCGGACGTCGCCATGCGGGCGCTCGACGCCGGCAAGCACGTCCTGGTGGAGAAACCGCTGGCCTCCTCGTCCGCGGAGGCGGTCAAGCTGGTGGACGCCGCGCAGGAGCGCGGGCTGGTCCTCATGTGTGACCACACCTACTGTTACACGCCGGCCGTGATGAAGATCCGCGAGCTGGCGCACGCCGGTGAGCTCGGCGACATCCACTACGTCGACTCGGTACGCATCAACCTGGGCCTTGTCCAGCGCGACGTGGACGTGCTGTGGGACCTCGCCCCGCACGACCTGTCGATCCTCGACTTCATCCTGCCCCCGGGCGTGGTCCCGGAGGCGGTGTCGGCCCAGGGCGCCGACCCGATCGGCGCGGGCCGGGCCTGCGTCGCCTACCTGACGCTGTCACTCACCGGTGGCGCGATCGCCCACGTCCACGTCAACTGGCTGTCCCCGACCAAGATCCGGACAACGATCGTCGGGGGCTCCCGGCGGACCCTGGTATGGGATGATCTCAACCCCACCCAGCGGCTGGCCATCCACGACCGGGGTGTGGACCTCACCTCCGCCGACGGCCTGGGCGACCAGGCCCGGCGCGAGATGATGATCTCCTACCGCAGCGGTGACATGGTCGCCCCGGCCCTCGTCGAACGCGAGGCGCTGGCCTCGGTGATGGCCGAATGGGCGGACGCGATCAGCGAAGGCCGCCCGGCCCGCACCGACGGCCGGGCCGGGCTGCGCGTACTGGACATCCTGGAAGCCGCGTCCCGGAGCCTCGACTACCACGGTGCCACCGTCCCGCTGCGGGTCGATCGCTGACGCGGCCGCGGGGCCGCCAGCCCGACCATGGCCGCGTCGCGGCGGCAGCCCAGACGCGTCGCGGCGGCGGCCCGTGGCCG
>NZ_CAKKTL010000245.1:1789-7979 GCF_920664355.1 Protofrankia sp. CiP1_Cm_nod2 | reverse complement strand
GGGCGGTGAGCGCGGGTGTCGTCACGCGGCCGCGCGTCATCGCGGCTTTCATCGCGTCCGCCCAGCACGCCTGTCCCGGCCGGTTTCTGGCGGAGGTCGGTACGGCGAGCGGCTGATACCGTCCGGCGGGTTCGGAATCGGGCACGCCTCATCGTCGCGCACCGGCGCCGGTGCCGATCACCTGCCCCGCGTCGTGTATCCGTGGGTCAGCCGGCGGCGGTGACGGCTGCCTCGACGATCGTGAAGACCTCGTCCGGGCGCAGCGAGCTGCGGGAGCCGCCGGGACGCCTGGGCGCGCCGCCGATCGAGCTGCCCCCGCCCCAGCCGGGTTCCCGCGCGGCGAGCGCGCCGAGGATCGTCCCCGGCTCCGCGACCGGCCCGACCGGGAAGCCGTCCACCAGGTCGCTGCGCCGTCCCACGGTGTACGCGGTCGAGCCGTCGGGCAGCGGCCGCCACATCACCGCCCGGGTGTGCCCCGCCTCGTACACCCGGTCGAAGGCGTCGGTGTCGCTGGTCGCCATCACCCATCCCGTCCCGGCATGGGTGATCCTGAACGACGCCGCCGGCCGCCGGCCGGCCTGGTCACCCGCCGGGACCGGATCGCTCCCGTCGGCCGGGCCGCCCGGGCCGGTGCCGGCGAGACCGCTGGCCAGCTCGGCGATCGCCGCCACGCAGCGGCTGAGGTCAGCGGCCATCCGCGCGGCGTCGCCGCCGCCACCGCCGGCCCGGGAGGGCAGTGGCACCCGGGCGGCGAACGCGGCGAGCAGGCCCGGTTCGGCCACCGGGTAGGCGGGGCCGTGCGCGTCCCGCCCGGCGACCGCCTCGACCAGCCGCCGCACCGGCCCGCGTACCGGCGAGGCCGCCGCCAGCCAGCCCGGGTGGGCCAGCAGCGCCACGGCCAGCGCGGTGTCCGCGTCGACGTCGTTGACGTAGACGGTGTAACGGCGGGGATCCAGCCCGAGCAGCAGCGCGTCGGTGACCTGTCGGCAGGTCGCGGTGGTCACCAGCCGGATGCAGGCGCCGTGGTGGTCGAAACTCAGCCGGCGGGCGCGCAGGTCGAGCGCGGGGCCCTGCACGACCCCGTCCAGCGCGATGCTGTACGGCGGCAGCTCGCGCAGCTCGACGACAAGGCCGGGGACGACGACCAGCGGCAGGTCACCGACGAGCAGCCGCCACCCGCCGCCACCCACCGCCACCGCCGTGCCGTCCTCGTGGCCCGCGCCGTCCCTGTCGTTGTCCTTCTCGTCCCGGTCGCTCATGTGCCCCGCTCCTTTGCCCGCCAGCGCGGCCGTGCCACCGCCCGGCCGCTTCTTCTGGATCCTGACGGACCACGGTGCTGGATCCTGACGGACCACGGTGCCGGCGGCGGCCCGGGGATCAGCCGCACCCGGAAGACGGCTGGGAGGCGACGGCTGGGAGGCAACGGCTGGGGGACGGCGGCTGGGCGGCCGGGAGCAGTCGTGCGGTTCCTGTTGACCTGAAGTGCGGTTGAGGTTGCAGACTGCTGTCATGCCTTTCCCGACATGCCTTACGGCGCCGCCGGAGGCGTTCGGCGCGCCGGCCGGCGGCCCGCCGTGGCATGGTCGTCCACGGGCGCGCGGCGTCCGCACCCACCCACCGTGACAGGCAGGAAAGGCGCGGCGCATCGCACAGGTGAGCAGCACGGAAGCCCGGAAAGAACCGTGCAAGGGACTCCTGCAGGAGCCGGAAGAGGCCGCTGAAGGGGCCCGGAAGGGACTACCGCCATGACCGTAGAGCTCAACCACACCATCGTGTCGGCGCATGACAAGAGCGCGTCGGCCGCCTTCTTCGCCGACGTCCTCGGGCTGGGCGGCCCGGCCCCGTTCGGCCACTTCCTCGTGGTCACGGCCGACAACGGCGTGAGCCTCGACTTCGCCGAGACGAAAGGCGCGGTCACCCCGCAGCACTATGCCTTCCTCATCGGCGAGACGGAGTTCGACGAGATCTTCGGACGGATCCGCGAGCGTGGCATCCGTTACTGGGCCGACCCGGGCCGCAGCCGGCCGGGAGAGATCAACCACGGCAGCGGCGGTCGCGGGGCCTACTTCCAGGACCCGGACGGCCACCTGCTGGAGATCCTCACCCGCCCTTACGGCAGCGCGGCCTGACGGGGGCCCGCCCGGCCCCCGCCGACGGGCCGCGGACGGGCCACGGACGGGTGGCGGACGGGTGGCGGACGGGCCGCGGACGGGCGGAGCGGGTTGCCGTCCGCCGGCCGCGGTGAAGGTGCCGGCCACCGTGAAAGTTCTGTCTCGGGCCGGGTCACCAGCGATATCGTCCAGTCAGTTGTGACTGTTATTGCGAGCAGAACTGGGGAGATCGATGCGGATCGGCATGACGCTGAGTTACAGCGGTGGCTTCACGGAGGCCGTCGCCGAGCTCGAGGACTTCGAGAAGGCCGGACTCGACATCGTCTCGGTCGCCGAGGCGTACACCTTTGACGCGGTCAGCCAGCTCGGCTTCATCGCGGCGCGGACCAGCCGGCTGGAGATCGCCTCCGCCATCCTGCAGCTGTACACCCGTACCCCGACACTGACCGCGATGACCGCCGCGGGCCTGGACTTCGTCTCCGGTGGCCGGTTCTGGCTCGGGCTCGGCGCGTCCGGGCCACAGGTGATCGAGGGCTTCCACGGCATCCTCTACGACGCGCCGCTGGGCCGCACCCGCGAGGTGATAGACATCTGCCGCCAGGTGTGGCGGCGGGAACCCGTGGTGTACAAGGGCAAGTACTACCAGGTCCCGCTGCCGGAGGGCCAGGGCAGCGGCCTCGGCAAGCCACTGAAGATCATAAACCGTCCGCTGCGGCCCCGGATCCCGATCGTCCTGGCCGCGATCGGCCCGCGTAACGTGGCGCTGGCCGCCGAGATCGCGGAGGGATGGCTGCCGGTGTTCTTCCACCCGGACAGGGCCGACAACGCGTGGGGGAGCGCCCTGCGGGAGGGCTATGCCAGGCGCGACCCCGAGCTCGGCCCGCTGGACATCACCGCCAGCGTGTTCCTCGCCATCGGCGAGGGCTACCAGGACGATCCCGAGCTGCTGCGGCCATATCGCGCCCAGCTGGCCCTCTACATCGGCGGCATGGGCGCGAAGGGCAGGAACTTCTACAACGACCTGGCCTGCCGGTACGGGTACGAGCAGGCCGCCGACGTCGTCCAGGAGCTCTACCTCGCCGGGCGCAAGGAGGAGGCCGCGGCCGCCATCCCGGAGGACCTGGTCCGGGACACCTCGCTGGTGGGGCCGCCCGGGTACATCAAGGAGCGGGTCGCCGCCTTTGCCGAAGCCGGTGTCACGACCCTGCACGTGACGCCGCTGGCGGCCGCGCACGCCGAGCGTGTGCACGCCGTCGAGCAGCTACGCGCGATCATCGACTGACCGCCGGCCGGGGACGGGCGGCGGGCGCGCCCACCGCGGGCACGGCCCGCCGGTGGGCGCGGGCTCTGGGAGGAGCCCACGCCCCCTTCGTCCCCAGGGCCGGCCGGCCTCGCGGCGCATCGCCGGGCCCGGCGATGCGCCGGGCGTTGTGCCGGTGTCGGGCGGGTCAGCCTCGGAGCAGGTGGCGGGCCATGACTATGCGCAGGATCTGGTTGGTGCCCTCGTAGATCTGGGTGATCTTGGCGTCGCGCAGCATCCGCTCCACCGGGAAGTCCCGGGTGTACCCGGCGCCGCCGAACAGCTGCACGGCGTCGACGGTCACCGCCATGGCCACGTCCGAGGCGAACGTCTTGGCCGCCGCGGAGCGGAAGCCCGCCTGCGGCTCACCGCGCTCGGTGGTCGCCGCCGAGGCGTACACCAGATGCCGCGCGGCCTCGATCTTCATCGCCAGCTCGGCCAGGATGAACTGGATGCCCTGGAAGTCCCCGATGCGCTGCCCGAACTGCCGGCGCTCGCGCACGTAGTCCACGGCCGCGTCCAGCGCGCCCTGCGCGATCCCCAGCGCCTGCGCCGCGATCGTCGGACGGGTGTGGTCCAGGGTGGCCAGCGCCGTCTTCAGGCCGGTGCCCGGCTCGCCGATGATCCGGTTGGCCGGGATCGTGCAGTTCTCGAAGTGGATCTCCCTGGTCGGCGATCCCTTGATCCCCAGCTTCCGCTCCTTGTTGCCCACCGAGAAGCCCGGGTCGTCCCGGTGCACCACGAACGCGGAGATGCCCCGTGAGGGCTTGTCCGCGTTCGGGTTGCTCACCGCCATCACCGTGTACCAGGTCGACTCCCCGGCGTTGGTGATCCAGGCCTTCGTGCCGTTGAGCACCCAGTGGTCCCCGTCCAGCTGGGCGCGGGTGCGCATCGACGCGGTGTCCGAGCCTGCCTCTCGTTCGGAGAGCGCGTACGAGATCCCGGCGCCGGCCGCGATCTCGGTCAGCACCGTGCGCTTGAGCTCCTCGTCGGCGGACAGGATGATCGGCTGCGAGCCCAGCTTGTTCACCGCCGGGATCAGTGACGAGGACGCGCACACCCGCGCGACCTCCTCGATCAGGATGCACGCCGAGACCGCGTCCGCGCCCTGGCCGCCGTAGGACTCCGGGATGTGCACCGCGTGGAAATCCGCCTTCACCAGGGCGTCACGGGCCTCCGCCGGAAACCGTTCGGCTTCGTCCACCTCCGTCGCGTATGGCGCGATCTCCTTCTCCGCCAGCGCGCGTACGGCCGCGCGCAGCGCCTCGTGTTCCTCGCCGAGCTGGTAAAGCCCGAAGCCCTGGCTCATCCCCGACTCCTTCCCGGAAGATCAACTGTGATAGTCGTAGAAGCCACGACTGGACTTCTTGCCCAGCAGGCCGGCATCGACCATCCGTAGCAGCAGCGGCGGGGCGGTGTAAAGGGGCTCCTTGAACTCCTCGTACAGCGAGTCCGCCACCGCCTTCACGGTGTCCAGGCCGATCAGATCCGCCAGCCGCAGCGGCCCCATCGGATGGGAGCAGCCGTACACCATGCCGTTGTCGATGTCCTCCACCGACGCGAAACCCGACTCCATCATCCGGATCGCCGACAGTATGTACGGGATCAACAGCGCGTTGACCACGAAGCCCGCCCTGTCCTGCGAGCGGATCACCGTTTTGCCCAGCGCCCCGGTGGCGAAGTCCGTCACGGCCGCCAGGGTCTCCTCGGAGGTCAGCAGCGACGGGATCAGCTCCACCAGCTTCAGCACCGGCACCGGGTTGAAGAAGTGCAGGCCCACCACGTACGCCGGCCGGGTCGTGGCCATGCCCAGCTTCATGATCGGAATCGACGAGGTGTTCGACGCCAGGATCGCCTCGGGTGAGGCCACCACCTTGTCCAGCGCCGTGAACACCTCCAGCTTGGCCTGCTCGTTCTCCGCGATGGCCTCGACCACCAGGTCCCGGTCGATGAAGTCGTCCAGGCTGGTGGTGTAGCGCACGCGGCTCAGCGCCGCGTCGCGCTCCTGCTCGCTCAGTTTCTGGCCGCGGACCGCGCGCTCGAACGACTTCTCGATCCGCCGCTGCCCCGCCTCGAGCGCGAGCTGGCTCACCTCGGTCACCACGACGTCCAGCCCTGCCCGGGCGCTGACCTCGGCGATGCCGGAGCCCATCAGCCCGGCACCCACGATTCCCACCCGCTGGATCCCACTCATGTCCAGTTCTCCTCGTCCTGGCCCGGTGGGCCGTCGCCGCTCGTCCTGGCCCGTGGGCGCCGTTCCCGCGCCGGCTCGGTAGCTTTCCGGATCTTTCCGGTTTTCGCCGGCGGATGAGAGCTTCCGCCGTCACGCGCGAGAGATATTTTGACATCCATCTATCGGATGTACAAGCTTCCTGCCGTCGATACCGTACCCATCGCCGTCCATCACGCTGGGTCGGGTGGCCGGCTCCGGCCGGAGGCATGTCGCGATCTTTACAGGTAATCCCGGGACCGGGCTGTGAGCCGTAGCGACACCCGGACATTACTTTCCGTTATATCGCTTCGTGGGCCGGTTCCGCCGGCCGTTGACGCCGCGGGCGGACGGGGTGGCCGGCCGTACCACGTCCCCTGTCCGTTCCGGTGGTGGGTGCCCGCGTCCTGTGGAACCGGGTGGAATCCGTCTGTATCCGGTTTTATTTGACGTGATATGGCGGAATCCGGTGCTGTCCGGTGGAACTCCGCGTGATCGGTATGAACCGCCGTGGCATGCGTGCGTCAGGTTTTCGAGCGCGTGCTGTAGCGGTTATGTTGCGGACAGTCA